>NZ_JCACVY010000155.1:0-10757 GCF_058833935.1 Roseomonas sp. TS2
GCCCGGTGATGACCGGGCTGCTGGCCGTGGCGGCGATCATCGCCGGCATCGTGGCCTATCTTCAGCTGCCCGTGGCGGCCGTGCCACGGGTCGATTTCCCCGTCATCTCGGTCAGCGCCAGCCTGCCCGGCGCCAGCCCGGAGACGATGGCCAACTCGGTGGCGCTGCCGCTGGAGCGCGAATTCTCCACCATCGCCGGCATCGACCAGATGTCCTCCACCAGCGGCCAGGGCACCACCCAGATCACGCTGCAATTCGTGCTCGGCCGCGACATCGACGCCGCCGCGCTCGACGTGCAATCCGCCCTCTCCCGCGCCCAGCGGCGCCTGCCGGCGGAGATGACGACGCCGCCCAGCTTCCGCAAATCCAACCCGGCCGACGCGCCGGTGGTGCTGCTGAACCTGCGCGGCGGCGACGTGCCGCTCTACCGGCTGAACGAGGTGGCGGCGGTGCTGATCTCCCCCGCCCTCTCCCGCATCCCGGGCGTCGCGCAGGTCATCACCTATGGCGAGCAGAAATACGCCGTGCGGGTGCAGCTCGACCCGGACCGGGTGGCGGCGCTCGGCCTCGGCTTCGACGAGGCGCAGCGCGCCATCGCGGCGGCCAACTCCAACACCCCCGTCGGCACGCTGAACGGCCCGCGCCAGCAGCTCACGCTCCGCGCCAACGACCAGTTGCAGGACGCGCAGGAATTCGGCCGCCTCATCATCGGCGGCCGGCCCAACGCGCCGATCCGCGTGCAGGATGTCGCCACGGTGGTCGATGGAGTGGAGAACAACCGCATCGCCGCCTGGATGAACGGCACGCGCGGCCTGACGCTCGCCGTGCAGCGCCAGCCGGACGCCAACACGGTGGAGGTGGTCGATGGCGTGAAGGCGGCGCTGCCCGCCCTCCAGGCCGCCCTGCCGCCGGGCGCCGAGATCACCGTGATGCTGGACCGCTCCGTCTCGATCCGCGACGCGGTGCACGACGTGCAGCACCACCTGATGATCGCCATCGGGCTGGTGGTGCTGGTCATCTTCCTGTTCCTGCGCAAGGTCAGCGCCACGCTGATCCCGGGCATCGCGGTGCCGATCTCGCTCGCCGGCACCTTCGGGCTGATGTACGCGCTGGGCTACGGCATCGACAACATCACCCTGCTCGGCCTGACGCTGGCCGTCGGGCTGGTGGTGGACGACGCCATCGTCATGCTGGAGGCCATCGTCCGGCACATGGAGGAGGGGATGAAGCCCTTTGCCGCCGCCATCCGCGGCGCGAAGGAGATCGGCTTCACCATCATCTCCATCACCCTCTCGCTGATCGCGGTGTTCATCCCGATCCTGCTGATGGGCGGCGTGGTGGGGCGGGTGTTCAACGCCTTCGCCGCCACGGTCTCGCTCGCCGTCATCGTCTCCTGCGTGGTCTCCCTCACGCTCACGCCGCTGATGGCCAGCCGCCTGCCCGCCCATGGCAAGCCCAGCCGCTTCGACGCCGCGCTGGAGCGCGGCTTCCAGGCGGTGGAGCGCGGCTATGGCTGGATGCTGGACAAGTCGCTGCGCTTCCGCCCGCTGGTGTGGCTGACCTTCCTGGCCTCGATCGGCCTGTCCGTCTGGCTGGCGGTGAGCATCCCCAAGGGCTTCTTCCCTGTGGAGGATACCGGCCTGCTCAGCGTCGGCACCGAGGGGCCGCAGGATGCCTCCTTCGACGACATGGCGACCCGGCAGGAGCGCGTGGCCGAGATCATCCGCGCCCATCCCTCGGTGGAGCGGGTGAACTCGATCGTCGGCATCGGCGGCAACAGCCAGGCGCTGAACCAGGGGCGCATGTTCGTGCAGCTCAAGCCGCGCGCCGAGCGGGCGCCGATCGGCGCGCTGATCCAGGAGCTGCGCCGGCAGACGGGCGGCATCCCCGGCATGCGGGTCTACTTCAACCCGATCCAGAACCTGAACTTCGGCGCCCGCTCCTCCCGCACCCTCTACCAGTACACGCTGCAGGGGCTGCGCTCGGAGGAGCTGTACGACTGGTCCGAGCGCATGGCCACGGCGCTGCGCCGCCTGCCCGAGCTGCAGGACGTGAACACCGACCTGCAGATGGCCGCCCCCATCCTCTCGGTGAATGTGGACCGGGACCGCGCCGCGGCGCTCGGCGTCACGGTGGACCAGGTGCGGCAGGCGCTCTACTCGGCCTATGGCGCGCGGCAGATCAGCACCATCTTCGGCGCCTCCGACAGCTACTCGGTCATCCTGGAGGCGCTGCCGCGCGACCAGCAGGACGAGAGCGGCCTCTCCAAGATCTACCTCCGCAGCAGCAGCGGGCGGCTGGTGCCGCTGGCCGGCATCGCCCGCATCGAGCGGCGCGTGGGTCCGCTCACCGTGGCGCACCAGGGGCAGCTGCCCGCCGTCACCATCGGCTTCAACACGCCGCCGGGGGTGGCGCTGGGCCAGGCCACCCAGGCCATCGCCCAGGTGGAGCGGGAGCTGGGCCTGCCGCCCACCATCGTCACCGGCTATGCCGGCACGGCGCAGATCTTCCAGCAGGCGCTGGCGGGCCAGGGCATGCTGCTGCTGGCCGCCGTGCTCATCATGTACCTGGTGCTGGGCGTGCTCTACGAGTCGCTGGTGCACCCGCTCACCATCCTCTCCGGCCTGCCGCCGGCGGCGCTGGGGGCGCTGGCCACGCTGTGGTGGTTCGGGCTCGAGCTGTCCGTCATCGCGGTGATCGGCGTGCTGCTGCTGATCGGGCTGGTGAAGAAGAACGCCATCATGGTGGTCGATGTGGCGCTGGCCCGGCAGCGCGCCGGCGAGGACCCGCTGACCGCCGTGCGCGAGGCCAGCATCATCCGCTTCCGCCCGATCATGATGACGACGCTGGCGGCGGCGGCGGGCGCGCTGCCGATCGCCGCCGGCTGGGGCGCGGCGGCCGAGCTGCGCCAGCCGCTGGGCCTCGCCGTGGTGGGCGGCCTCGCCGTCTCGCAGGCGCTGACCCTGTTCGTGACGCCGGTGCTCTACCTCGCCTTCGAGGGGCTGGCGCGGCGCTTCAGTCGCGGCCCGGCCGGGGCGCACCAGCCGGCGGAATAGGGCCGTCGCATCCGCGGCGCCCGGCCGCGCGTTCACCCCCCGTGGCGGCCCGCCTCCCGGGCCGCGGAGCGGAAAAGGCGGCGGGATGATCCGGTGGATGGTGGCAGGGCTGCTCGGCGGCCTGGCCGGCGGCGTGGCGACGTCCGTGGCGATGAAGGGCGGCCGCCAGGCCGGCCTGCTGCACGATACGCTGGACCGGCGCGGCGAGGACTGGCTGGACCGCATGGCCGGCACCCGCCGGCGGCTGGGCGAGGCCGGCACGACGCTGCTGGAGCAATCCGGCCACGGCATGGCCTCGCTGGCCTTCGGCGCCGGCTACGGCGCCCTGCGCGCGCAGCTTCCGCACGGCTCCCCGGCCCTGCTCGGCACCGCCTACGGGGCCGGGCTCTACGCGGTGGGCATCGCCGGCATCGCGCCGCGCCTCGGCATCACCGAGGGCGAGCGGCAGGCCGGCCCCGCCCTGGCGGCGCAGCGGCTCGGCATGCATGTGCTGTTCGGCCTGGCCACCGCGCTGGTTGCCGAAGCGGCGCATGCGCGCCTCAGCGCCTCCGGCCGCTGACGATCCCCTCCCCCGCGTCCCGGGGCAGGCTGACCGAGAGCGGCGCCGCCAGCAGGGTCAGCAGCGCGCCCACCAGGAAGGCCGCGGTGAAGTCCGGCATGGCGGCGGCGTCGCGCCCGGCGAAGGCCATGCTCACCTGCAACGAGGCGGAGGCCACCACCACGCCGAGCGCCAGCGGCAGCTGCTGCGCCGTGCTGTAGAGGCTGGTGGCGGCGGAGAGCTTCTCCTGCGGCACGTCGGCATAGGCCAGGGTGTTGAGGGTGGTGAAGTGCAGGCTGCGGAACAGCCCGCCCAGCAGCAGCACCACGAACACCGCCGCCATCGGCCAGCCGGGACGGAAGGCGGCGCAGGCGGCGATGGTCAGCGCCGCGCAGACGGCGTTCCAGATCATCACGTTGCGGAAGCCGAAGCGGCGCAGCGCGAACTGCGCCATCGGCTTCATGGCGAAGGCGCCGAGGGCGGTGGCGAAGCTCACCATGCCGCTCTGCGCCGCGCTGGCGCCGAAGCCGAGCTGCAGCGTCAGCGGCACCAGGAAGGGCACGGCGCCGGCGCCGATGCGGAACACCAGCCCCGCCGTGTGCGGCGCGCGGAAGCTCGGGATGGCGAGCAGGCTGAAATCCAGCGCCGGGTTCGGCGTGCGCCGGCAGTGCCACACCGCCAGCGCCGAGAGCCCGAAGCCGGCGGCCAGCAGCACCTCCGGCACGCCGCGCGGAAGCAGGCCGCGGCCCAGCGTCTCGAAGGCGGCCATCAGCGCGGCGAGCGCCGTGCCCACCAGGGTCAGGCCGCGCAGGTCGGGCGGCGGCGGCAGGCTCGGCGGCAGGGCCGGAATGATGCGCCAGACCAGCAGCAGCCCCAGCATGCCGACGGGGATGTTGATCCAGAACACGGCGCGCCAGGAGATCAGGTCGGTGAGCAGCCCTCCCACCGGCGGCCCCAGCAGCGGCCCCAGCAGCCCCGGCATGGTCAGCCAGGTGGTGACGGAGAGCAGCTCCTCCTTGCGGATGCGGCGCAGCAGCAGCAGCCGCCCCACCGGCACCATCATGGCGCCGCCGAGGCCCTGCAGGGCGCGCGCCGCCACCATCTCGGCCAGGTTGTCCGCCAGGCCGCAGAAGGCGGAGGCCACGGTGAAGGTGGCGATGGCCGCCATGAACACCTGCTTGGCGCCGAACCGGTCCGCCACCCAGCCGCTGAGCGGGATGAACACCGTCAGCGCCACCAGATAGGTGGTGATGGCCACCCCCATGGTGACGGGCGGCTCGCCCAGCGAGCGCGCCATGGCCGGCAGGGCGGTGGCCACCACCGTGCCGTCGAGGTTCTGCATGAACAGGGCGCTGGCCACGATGGCGGCCATCACCCGCGGGTCGGGGATTTTCGATTCGGGAAGCTTCGTTTCGTCGGGCACGCGCCCAGGCTAGGACCGTCCCGCGCGCAGGGCCATGGGGGTTGGGGGCCGCGCTGCGCAGCCCTGCCCCCGCTCAGGCGGAGGCCGCCCTCTCCTGCGAGACGATGCGGGCCAGCGGCAGCCAGGCGGAGAGCAGCAGCCCCTCCTCCCGCCATTCGAACTGGTAGCGGCCGCTGAGCTGGTTGCCCAGCGTCGCCTCGATCATCCGCAGGCCGAAGCCGGAGCGGGGCTCCTCCGGCCCGGCGGCGGGGCCGCCCTGCTCCTGCCAGCGCAGGCGCAGCATGCCCTGCGCCGCATCGGCCCGCCACTCCACCGTGATCCGCCCGCCGGGCTGCGAGAGCGCGCCGTGCTGCATGGCATTCGCCGTCAGCTCATGGATCATCAGGGAGATGGGCTGGGCGATCTCGGCCGCCAGCACCAGGCGCGGCCCGAGCAGGTCGATCCGCTCGGCCACCTTCGGGATGCCCCGGGCGGCGGCGCCGATCTCCTCCTCCAGCAGCGTGCCCAGCTCGATGCCCTTCCAGGCGGCCGCGGCCAGCCGGCTCTGGGCGCGGGCCAGCGCCGCCACCCGCCCCTCCAGCGACTGCACGAAGCCCGGCAGCGTGTCCGCCCGCGACAGGCGCAGCGTCGCCTGCACCACGGCCAGGGCGTTGCGGGCGCGGTGGTCCACCTCCTGCGCCAGGAGCCTCTGCCGCTCCGCCGCCGCGCGCATCTCGGTGACGTCCTCGAAGGTGCAGACGGCCAGGGCCGCGCCATCCCCCGCGGACCGCACCGGCGCGGCATTGACCGACAGCCAGATCGTGACGCCGTCGCCCCGCCGGTAGGAGAGGCTGGCATGCTGCACCGGCCTGCCCTTCAGCACCGCCTGGGCCAGAGGGTAGTCCTCGGCCCGCAGCGGCGTCCCGTCCGGGTACTGCCCCCCCAGGCGCACATAGTCGGCCACGCTGTCCGCCACGACGATGGGGTGGCGCAGCATCTCGGTGGCGCAGGCATTCTGGAAGATCACCCGCCCCGAGGGCCGCTCGGCCAGGGCCACGCCTATCGGCATCTGCTCCAGCACCGCGCGCATCCGGGCCTCGCTGTCGCTCAGCTCCTGCTCGCGCTGGCGCAGCGAGCGGTGCAGCGCGCCCAGCGCCCCATGCAGCGCCGCCACCTCGGACAGGCGGCCGGGCGCGGGCAGCACGGCCTCGGGCTGCTCGCGCAGCCGCAGCGCCGCCTGGGACAGCCGCTCCAGCGGCCGGGCGATGCGCCCCGCCACCACCCAGCCCACCGCCGCCGCAAGCTGCGCCGCCAGGAAGCCGATGGCGAGCAGCCGCCAGCGCAGCGCCTCGGCCGGGGCGAAGGCATCCGTGGCCTCGTGCATGACGAGCACGGACCAGCCGAGGCTGCCCACATGGCGATGCCCCTCGAGCGGGGCGAAGCCGACGAGCCGCGCACCCTCCCTCCGCTCGATGACGTGGCTGCCCGGGCCCTTCTGCAATTGCTGCCGGATCTCCTCCGGCAGCAGCGGCGCCTGCCGCCGCCCGGGGCCGCGGGGGCCGATCACCACCCTGCCCTGCGAATCCAGCACCAGCGCCCGCACGCCAGGGTGCCGCTGCAACAGCGGCTGGATCACGCTGCGCTCGATTCCCTCCACCCAGTCGACCGAGAGATGCGCCGCCAGGACGCCTTTCAGCCTTCCCGCCTCATCCAGGATCGGAGTCGCCAGGTCCAGGACACGCGGCGGCTCATCGTCGGAGCGCTGCATGTAGGGCGCCATCAGCTGCGCCTCATGCACATCGCCCAGGAAGGTGCTGTGGCGGCCCTGCTGGAAGTAGACGCGCTGCGAGACGTCGAGCCCCTCCAGCAGCCCCCGGTCCGTCGCCAGGATCTGCCCGTCGGGCCCGATCTGCAGCAGGATGGCGTAGTAGGGGTAGGTCTCCTGCAGCCGCCGCAACAGGGCACGCCGGGCCGGCAGGCCGTACCCCGGGTTCCGCAGCGTCTCGGAAACCGCCGCGATCTCGAGATCCCGCATGCGCTCGAACAGGCCACGGTCCAGCAGGTCCGCCACCCGCTCGGCGGCGGCGGCGAGTTCCGCGCCCGCATCCTGGCGGAGTTGGGCGTAGACCCCCTGCGAGGCCACCAGCGCGGTGGTGCCGGCCGCCAGCAGCCCGATCAGCCCGAAGGCCATCGCCAGCAGGCTGCGCAGGCCGATGGATCTCGGCCCTGCCGGGGCGGGGCTGGCAGGGTGCTCCTCCGCGCCGTGCCGTCCGTCTCGCCCTGCCTTCATCACGCCTTGATCCCGGTCCGGTTGCCGCCCTGGCCGGCGGACGGCCAGAACCGGGACCGCGCGCCTTCAGAACTGGAAGTAAACGAATTCCTTGACGTCCGCCATCAGTGCCAGGGCGAGGAGGAAGGCGCCGGCCGTGGCGCAGGCGGAGACCAGGCGCGGGCGGAAGTGCAGGCGCGGCCAGCGGCGCGGCTCGTCGATCTCGGCGGCGCGGCCGTCCACGATCTGCTGCGAGTTCGGCGCGAGGGCGATAATCAGCAGCGCCAGGCCCAGCATGCCGAGGCTGATGGCCCAGCTCAGCGTGGCCATGCCGCCGATCGCGCCGGCCAGCGCGCCGGGGCCGCGCAGGGCGGTGGTCAGCAGCAGCGCCGTCTCCGGCTGGGCGAAGCCGTTCAGCCCCGCCATGCCGCCCAGCACCGCCAGCGCCGAGCCGAGGCTGGGCGCGGCGAAGAACACCCAGGCCACCACCACCGCCAGCAGCGTCAGCACCCGGGCCGGGGCGGCGCCGAGTCCGAGGCTGCGCCCCTCGGCCCGGGCACGTGCCGCGGCGCCGCTCCAGGCATGGTTGACCAGCAGGTAGAAGCCGTGCAGCCCGCCCCAGATGACGAAGGTCCAGCCGGCGCCGTGCCACAGCCCGCCGAGCAGCATGGTGGCCATCAGGTTCATGTGCCGGCGGGAGGCGCCGCGGCGGTTGCCGCCGAGCGGGATGTAGACGTAGTCGCGCAGGAAGCGCGACAGGGTCATGTGCCAGCGGCGCCAGAAATCGATGATCGAGACGGCCTTGTAGGGGGAGTTGAAATTGTAGGGGAAGCGGATGCCGAACATCCGCGCCAGGCCGACCGCCATGTCCGAATAGGCGGAGAAATCATAATAGAGGCCGACCGAGAAGGCGGTGGCGGCGGTCCAGGACTCCACCAGGCCGGGCGCGGCCCCCTCCAGCGCCGCCCCGGCGAAGACCGGCGTGGCCAGCGCCCCCACCGGGTCGGCGATCAGCAGCTTCTTCATCAGGCCGATGGCGAAGAAGGCCAGCCCCGCCGCCACGTCCGGCGCGCGGAAGCGGAAATTCTCCCGCTGCTGGAATTGCGGGATCAGCTCGTGGTGGTGGACGATCGGCCCGGCGATCAGGTGGGGGAAGAAGGAGACGAACAGCACGTAGTCGAGGAAGCTGTAGCGCTCCGCCCGGCCGCGCCCGCAATCGACCAGATAGGCGATCTGCAGGAAGGTGTAGAAGGAGATGGCCAGCGGCAGCACCACGCCGCCGACAGCAAACTCGATGCCGGTGAGGGCCGTGACGTTCTCGGCCACGAAGGTGGCGTATTTGTACCAGCCAAGCAGCGCGACATTGGCCGCGACGCCGCCCGCCACCAGCGCGCGCGCGCGCCCCGGCGCCCCTTCCCGCGCCGAGAGGATGGCGTTGCCCAGGGTGAAGTTGGCCAGCATGGAGAGCAGCAGCAGGCCGAGATAGAGCCAGCTCCACCAGCCGTAGAACACCAGCGAGGCGGCAACGAGCCAGAGCCGCGCCGCCCGGGTGCTGTGCAGCCGGCCGAGCAGGAAGAAGCCCAGCATGGTGATGGGCAGGAAGGCCAGCACGAAGACATGCGAGTTGAACAGCATGGGTGCCTCAGCTCCCGGCCTGCGGCGCGGGGGCGCCCTGGTGGGGAGAAGCGGCCATGGCGCGCAGGATCAGCGCGGTGAAGGCGGTGTGGTGCGGGTAGCGCAGGTGCACTGGGTCGGCGAAGTGCTCATCCGTCCAGCGCAGCCCGCGGCCATCGACCAGCAGCGTGTCGGGCTGGCGCAGCGTCTCGCGCATGCGGCGCATCCAGGTCTCGATCAGCCGGCCATCGGGGTCGAAGCTGTCGCGCCATTCCGGCATCACCGGCAGGGTGGCCAGAACCAGCCGCGCGCCGTGCGACGCCACCACCCGCTCCAGCTCCGCCAGGCCGGCGTAGCAGGCCTCGTCGAAGGCGGGGGCGGGGCGCCAGGAATGCGGGTTGCGCAGGATGCTGGAGCCCAGCCCGTCCTCCGCCACCGCCTCGGGGCTGAGCGGCGCGCCATCGACAGCGCCGGCGGCGGCGCGGGCCAGGTAGAGCGGCCGGAAGCCGGTGACATAGGGCAGCCAGGACGGCACCAGGCCGGAAAGGTAGGCATCGCCCAGGGCGGTGTCGAAGAAGGCGGTGGCGTCGGCGGGGCAGGATTCGAAGTCGCGCGGCGCCAGCACCACCATCACCGTCCGCACCTGGGGCGCCCGGTCCAGCAGGAAGTCGGCCAGGAAGGCGGTCTGGTCGATGTGCAGATAGCAGGGCGCGGCGTTGTAGACGCGCTCATCCCCCAACTGCCTGGCGATCAGCGGCATGTCGAGGTTGCGCCAGGTGGCGGAGGAGCCGAGGGCGAGCAGGACGCGGTCCTCCAGCGCCACGTCGCGCAGCGCGGCGAGCTTCTCGTCGATGCACCAGGTGGCGGTCAGCGGCGGGTCCGGCAGCCGGCCGATCCGGGCGAGAGCCATGTGCCCGCCGGCCAGCACGCCGGCCCCGGCCAGGATCAGCGCCAGGACCGTGAGCAGGAAGCGGCGCGCGGCACGGCGCTCCGAGGGGTCCGTCCCGCCGCCGTCCCGCGGGGGTGGGGGATGTGGCGCCGAGATGCCCGCGGCGGGTGCCGGCGAGGGCGCGGCGGTACGATGCGGCGAGGAATCGGGGGCACCCGTCGGGGCACGGGGGATCTCGTTCGACAATGCGGCCATTCCTCATCGCGCGCGGCCTGCGCAGGCAGGCCCCGTGGGGGAATTCAGGTCGGAAGAATCGGGAGTGCTGTCAGGCCGGATGGCCTGGCGGATGCCCTGGTATGCGCGGCACGGCACATCGGACGCTTCCGGCCGGGCAGGAACTGCCCCGGAGACGCACGCGACGGCGGGCCTGGCACCACGGGCCAGTCCGGAAGATTATGGCGGCGTGATCGTCATGATCGCGCCGTGCGGGAAGCACGAACTCCTCATGACTTTTCCTTAACAGACACTCCACTTCCGGTTCAAACCCCGTGATGCCTCGCGGCGCCTCCACGGGTGTTCAGAAATACGAGAGCGTCTCAATATTTGGTCTTCCGTCGGATCTGCCGCATCATCGCTCAAGAAGAAAGAGGCGGAGGGCGAGGCAGAAAAACCGGCGAAAACCCTTTATCTTCATTGTCTTGGCAAACCCACAGGGAGGAATCCCGGGCGTCCTGCAAAACGCGCAAAGCCTCAACCAGAAAGGAAATTAAAATAATAACGCCCCCGTGAGGTTCTCGTTCGCCGGTCGAGCGGAGGTGCAGAGAACGTGCCTTATTCTACTTTACGTTTCCTCTTAATTGTGACCTTACACACCCCAGTATCCCCGTTCTGTTCCCTCCTATTGACTTGACCGGCTCTCGCGCTGTGCGAGGTTCCACGGCATGTCACCCCGCCTCAACACTTCCCCCGAGAGGGCGGATCTCGCTCAG
>NZ_JCACVY010000156.1:0-10753 GCF_058833935.1 Roseomonas sp. TS2
TGCAGCAGCAGCGGCGCCGCGGCCAGGACGCGGCAGCCGGAATCCGCCATCAGCACCTCCGGCCTGTCCTGCTGGTAGCCGCCGAGCAGAAGGGCGGTGCCCGGCGCCGGGGCCACGCGCAGCAGCGGCAACGCCTCATCCGCCTCGCCGAGGGGCCGGTCGAGGGTCAGCAGCGCCCAGTCCGCGCCCGCCGGGCCACGCCGCGCCGCCTCGAAGCCCGGGCCGGTCCGGTAGGCCACGACGCGCGCCTGGCCGGTCCATTCCCCCATCCGGTAGCCGCGCAGGAAATGCACCGAGCCGGGCTGCACCAGCGCGGCGGCGCGCGGCGCGACCAGGCAGTGCGCCGCCGTCAGCACATGGCGGGGGCCGACCAGCACGCCGGTGCAGCGGCCGCCCAGCTCCGTCTGCACCCGCCCGAAGGCCCGCCAGGGCGCCGCCGAGACATCCACCCCGCGGCGCGGGTCCGCCTCGCCCACGCCGGGCAACAGCGGGTTGGCCGCCACCGCGGCCGCGGCAAGGCTCAGCAGGAAGGCGGGCAGGAGGGCAGGCATCAGGCGCGGTCGTGGCATCGGCCGGGTGTGGCGCCCGCAGCCTGGGCTGGCGAATCAAATCCGGCGTTGGCTGTGCATCTTCTGGCAACGTTCCGCATTTACAGAATGTTCACGCATCCTGCGGCAAACATGAAATATCAGATCTTCGGGACGGTTTTTGATATGCGCTTCGCCTCTTCCCGCCGCTTCCAGGCCCGCCTGATCCGCCTCCTGCGCGAATGGCTGCTGCAAGGCGCCTATCGGCCGGAGCGCCGCTACATGCGGGGAATCGCCAACCGCTAGCGCGCCAGGCGGGCGGCCCGCCCGCGCCCTTTCCCGCCTGCCTTCCGGAGGGGCCGCCCCGGCCGATGGTTGCCGGCCCCGATCAGGTTTGCCCTTCGCCCTCCGCGTGAGACGGTTTAAGCACGAGGGAAACCTTCGGACGGGAAGACCTGGGATGATCGAAAGGCGGACCCTGCTGCGCGCGGCCGGCGCGACGGCGATGGCCCCTCTGCTGGCCCGCCCTGCCCTGGCCCAATCGGCCACCGGACAGGGCGCGGCACTCAAGATCGGCATGATCACCACCCTCTCCGGCCCGGGCGGCTATCTCGGCCAGGACATCCGGGATGCCTTCGCCCTCGCCATGGAGATGGAGGATGGCAGGCTGGGCGGCACGCCGGTGCGGCTGCTGGTGGAGGATGACGCGCTGAAGCCCGGCCAGGGCAAGCAGATCGCCGAGCGCTTCCTGAAGAACGAGAAGATCCGGCTGATGACCGGCGTGGTGTTCTCCAACGTGCTCGGCGCCGTGGCGCCGGACGTGCTGGATTCCGACGGCATCTATGTCAGCCCCAACGCCTCCCCCTCCACCTTCGCCGGGCGGGAGTGCCACCGCAACTTCTGGTCCGTCGCCTGGCAGAATGACAGCCTGCACGAGAGCGCCGGGCAGGCGGCGATGAATCTCGGCTTCAAGCGCATGTTCATCCTCGCCCCCAACTACCAGGCGGGGAAGGACGCCATCACCGGCTTCAAGCGCTTCTACAAGGGGCAGATCGCCGGCGAGGTCTATACCCGCCTCGACCAGACCGACTACGCCGCCGAGATGGCGCAGATCCGCGCCGCGCAGCCGGACGCGGTGTACCAGTTCCACCCCGGCGGCCTCGGCATCGCCTTCCTGAAGCAGTATGTGCAGGCCGGGCTCTCGGCCACCACGCCGATGGTGCTGGCCTCGCCCTCGATGGACAGCACCACCCTCGCCGCGGTGGGCGAGGCGGCGCTCGGCATCAACGTCACGGCGCAGTGGAACAGCGACTTCGACAACCCGGCCAGCCGCCGCTTCGTCGAGGCCTTCACCGCCAAGTACGGCCGCACCCCCACCTACTACGCGCAGCAGGGCTACGACACGGCGCTGGCCATCGGCGCCGCGCTGAAGGGCACGGGCGGCAGCGTCGAGGATCTCGCCGCCTTCCGGAAGGCGATGCAGCCGGCGTCCTTCGAGAGCCCGCGCGGCCGCTTCGCCTTCGGCGCCAACCAGCACCCGGTGCAGGACTGGTTCCTGCTGAAGGTGGAGCGCGGCGCCGACGGCAAGCCCGCCCTGGTGACCAAGGGCAAGGTGCTGGAGAACCACACCGACGCCTACGCCGGCCAATGCCGGATGTGATAGGGCCGGGCGTCGCCGCAGGCGCGCCCGGGAGCTTGCGGAAATAAAGGAAGGGGGCCCGGGGGGATTCATTCCCCCGGCGCTTTCGGAGTCTGTCTGATGGTCCTGCTGCTGGAGCAGCTTCTGAACGGCCTGCAGCTCGGCGTCATGCTGTTCCTGCTGGCCGCAGGCCTGACGCTGGTGTTCGGCATCATGGGCGTGATCAACCTGGCGCACGGCTCGCTCTACATGGTGGGCGCCTTCGCCGCCGCCTGGGTGGCGGCACAGACCGGCTCGGCGCTGCTGGCGGTGCCGGCGGGCCTCGCGGCCGCCGCGCTGGCGGGCATGGCGGTGGAGCTGCTGGTGCTGCGCCGCCTCTATGCGCGCGACCACCTGGACCAGGTGCTGGCCACCTTCGGGCTGATCCTGTTCTTCAACCAGGGCGCCATCCTGCTGTTCGGCCGGCAGCCGCTCTTCGTGGACATCCCCGAGGGGCTGCGCGGCGCGGTCGAGATCATCCCCGGCGTGCCCTACCCGGCCTACCGGCTGGCCATCCTGGCCGTGGGGCTGCTGGTGGCGGCGGGGCTGTACGGGCTGATCCAACACACCCGCACCGGCATGCTGGTGCGCGCCGGCGCCACGCACCGGGAGATGGTCCGCGCCCTCGGCGTCGATGTGCGGAAGCTCTACACCCTGGTCTTCGGCCTCGGCGCGCTGCTGGCGGGGCTGGCCGGGCTGATGGCGGGGCCGATCTTCTCCGTGCAGGTCGGCATGGGGGAGCAGATCCTGATCATGACCTTCGTCGTCGTCGTCATCGGCGGCATCGGCTCGGTGCGCGGGGCGCTGGCGGGGGCGCTGCTGGTGGGGCTGGTGGACACGCTGCTGCGCGCCTACCTGCCCGCCCTGCTGCGCGGCGCCATGCAGGGCCCGGACGCCGACGCGCTGGCCGCCGGCCTCGCCTCCATGGGGGTCTATCTGCTGATGGCGCTGGTGCTGCTGCTGCGGCCGCGCGGGCTGTTCCCCGCCCATGCGTAGGATGTTCCGCCGCGCCCGCCGCCCCTCCCCCGGCTGGCTGGCGCTGCCGCCACTGCTGGCGCTCGCCATCGCCCTGCCCTGGGCGGCCGAGGCGCTGGGCACGCCGGCCAGCACCGGCCTCGCCACCCGCATGGCCATCTACGCCATCGCCGCCAGCGCGCTGAACCTGGTGCTGGGCTATGGCGGCATGGTCAGCTTCGGCCATGCCGCCTTCTTCGGCCTCGGCGGCTACACGGTGGGCATCCTCTACGCCCACTGGTCCTGGCAGGAGCCGCTCTGGGGCTTCATCCCCGGCACCACCTCGCTGCCGGTCACGCTGCTGGCCGCCATGGCGGTGGGCGGCGCAGGGGCGGCGCTGATTGGCGCGCTCTCGCTGCGCACCCGCGGCGTGCAGTTCATCATGATCACCCTGGCCTTCGCGCAGATGCTGTTCTTCCTGTTCGTCTCGCTGAAGGCCTATGGTGGCGACGACGGGCTGAGCGTGCGCCGCCAGGGCGAGTTCCCGGGGCTCAACCTGCGGGACGCGGCGCAGCTCTACTGGCTCTGCCTCGGCCTGCTGGTGGCCTGGCTGCTGCTGCTGCGGCGCGTCACGCGCTCGCGCTTCGGGCAGGTGCTCTCCGGCGCGCGGCAGAGCGAGCGGCGGCTCCAGGCGCTCGGCATCGCGCCCTATCCCTACAAGCTCGCCGCCTTCATCCTCTCCGGCATGGGCGCGGCGCTGGCGGGCGCGCTGATGGCCAACTACGCGCGCTTCGTCAGCCCCGACATGCTCGCCTGGACCAAGTCCGGCGAGCTGATGATCATGGTTATCCTGGGCGGCGTCGGCACGCTGATGGGGCCGGTGCTGGGCGCCATCGCGCTGGTCGGGCTGGAATACTGGCTGGCCGGCCTCACCGAGCACTGGCAGTTCGTGCTGGGGCCGCTGCTGATCGCGGTGGTGCTGTTCGCGCGCGGCGGGCTGATGGCGCTGCTGCGCCGGCCGGGCGCCCCGGGGCGGGCGCAGGCATGACCGCGCCGCTGCTGCTGGTGGAGGGGCTGCACAAGCGCTTCGGCGGGCTGCGCGCCACCGACGACCTCTCCCTCGCCGTCCGCATGGGCGAGCTGCACGCGCTGATCGGGCCGAACGGCGCCGGCAAGAGCACCGCCATTGGCCAGATCACCGGCGAGATCCGCCCCGATGCCGGGCGCATCCTGTTCGCGGGGCGGGACATCACCCGCCTGCCGCCGGCGCGGCGGGTGCGGCGCGGCCTCTCCCGCACCTTCCAGATAGTGCAGCTGCTCGACGCGGCGACGACGCTGGAGAACGTGGCGCTGGCGGTGCAGGCGCAGCAGGGCCACAGCTTCCGCTTCTGGCGCGACGCGCGGCGGGACGAGCGGCTGCGCCAGCCCGCCCGGCTGCTGCTGCTGCAGGCGGGGGTTGAGCCGGCGCTGTGGGAGCGCCCGGCGGGCGACCTCTCGGCCGGGGCGCGCAAGCAGCTGGAGCTGGCGCTCGCCCTGGCCGCCGCGCCGCGCCTGCTGCTGCTGGACGAGCCGATGGCCGGCCTCGGCCCCAGCGAATCCCGCGCCATGACCGAGACGCTGCGCGGCCTGAAGGGCCGCATGGCGATCCTGCTGGTGGAGCACGACATGGAGGCGGTGTTCGCGCTCGCCGACCGCGTCTCCGTGCTGGTGGACGGGCGCTGCCTCGCCTCCGGCCCGCCGGAGGAGATCCGCGCCGACCCCGCGGTGCGCGCCGCCTACCTCACCGAGGACGAGGAGGGCTGAGGCCGATGCTCGAGATCTCCGGCCTGACCGCCGGCTACGGCCACAGCCAGGTGCTGTTCGGCGTGGACCTCCTGGTGCGGGAGGGCGAGGTGGCGACGCTGCTCGGCCGCAACGGCATGGGCAAGACCACCACGGTGCGCGCCCTGCTCGGGCTGAACCCGCCGCGCGGCGGGCGGGTGGAATTCGGCGGGGAGAGCCTGGCCGGGGCCACGCCGGAGGCGATCGCGCGGCGCGGCATCGGGCTGGTGCCGGAGGGGCGGCAGGTCTTCCCCACCCTCACCGTGCGGGAGAATCTCGTCGCCACCGCCGCCAACCGCCTCGGCCTGCCCGAGCCCTGGGACCTGGCGCGCATCTACGCGCTGTTCCCGCGCTTGGCAGAGCGGGCGGGGCAGTATGCCCGCACCCTCTCGGGCGGCGAGCAGCAGATGCTGGCGATCGGCCGCGCGCTGATGACCAACCCCCGCCTGCTGGTGCTGGACGAGGCCACCGAGGGGCTGGCGCCCGTGATCCGCGCCGAGATCTGGGCCACGCTGGCGGCGCTGAAGGCGCGCGGCCTGTCCATCCTGGTGATCGACAAGAATCTCGGCGCCCTCTCGCGGCTGGCGGACCGGCACCACGTGCTGGAGAAGGGCCGCACCGTCTGGACCGGCGACGGCGCCGCGCTGGCGCGGGAGGCGGCGCGGGTGCGCGGGTGGATCGGGCTGTAGGCAGGGGACGTTCCTGCAAGCGCTGCGCGGCCTCAGAGCCCCGCGCCGCGCGCGGCCCAAGCCGCCATTTCGCCATCGGCGATCGTCAGCGACACCCGCCAGCGATCCGCGCGGCGGAGGATGTAGACATGCTCCCACTCGGCGATCAGCGCGTCGCCCTCGCCCAGCATGCGGTAGGCCATGCGCGCCTCCGCGACGCCGGGGAACAGCTCGGCGGAGGCCAGCAGCCGCCCCACGGGCCGCACCACGCCCTGCTGGCGGTAGAACGCCATCAGCCTGACGCAGTGGTCGCGGAAGGCCGGCCGCTCCATGGCGAAGTTCCCGCCCGGCGCCGGGAACAGCCCCACCGGGTCCCACAATGCGCTCAGGGCATCGGCATCGCCGCGGGCGAAGGCATCGAGGTAGCCGGCGAAGAAGGTCCCGATCTCGTCCTGAATGGTCATTCTGACACTGCCCTGTGGCTGGAAATTCAGCGTGGCTGGAAATTCAGCGTGGCTGGAATTCGGTGTGGCCCGCCTTCGGCCGGCTCAGGCCCTGGTGGGCTGCACGGGGCAATGTTCCGCCTGCAGCAGCTGCGTCCTGACGATGTCGTTGAAAGTCATGGCCGGGTTTGCCTCGGCCAGCATGCCGATCTTCATCCAGAACTCGGCCTGCGCGTTGATCGACCGGCACATGACCGTGCTGGCGCGGCGGGCCTGCTCATGGAGCCGCTCATCGATCTTGACGAGTCCCATCGGTCATCCAGCCTGTGCGAAGCGCATGGTCCGTATATGAATCATATGCCCGCTGGTCAATGCAGGCCGGCTTCTCGAAGGGCTGGCCTGTTGATCAGGCCCTGCCGTCCAGAACGGCACGCCAGAACGACACGAAGACGAAGGAAGATGCCCCGGTGACCGACACCTATCGCGGCATGGGCCGCGCCGCCCTGGACCGCGAATACAACGCCCGCGCCACCGTGCCGGACATCATGCCGATCCTGGCCGAGTACCGCGCCCGCACCGAGGCGGCGAAGGCCGCGCTGCCGGGGGCGCGCATCGGCCTGCCCTACGGCCCCACGGAGCCCGAGCGGCTGGACATCTACCCCGCCGCCACCCCTGGCCCGGCGCCGGTCTTCGTCTTCATCCATGGCGGCTACTGGCGGCTGCTGGACGCCGCCGATTCCGGCTTCATGGCGCCCTACCTCACCGCCGCCGGGGCCTGCGTGGTGGCGGTGAACTACGCCCTCGCCCCCGCCGCAACGCTCGACGAGATCGTGCGGCAATGCCGCGCGGCGCTGGCCTGGCTGCATGGCAACATCGGCCGCTTCGGCGGCGACCCGGCGCGAATCCACGTCGCCGGCAGCTCGGCCGGCGGGCACCTCGCGGCCATGCTGGCGGCGGGGGGCGGCTGGAGCGCGGGCCTCGGCCTGCCGCCGCGCCCGGTGGCCGGCGCCACCCTGCTCTCCGGCCTCTACGAGCTGGAGCCGCTCCGCCTCTGCCACGTGAACGAGTGGATGCGGCTGGACGAGGCCGCCGCCGTGCGCAACTCGCCGGCCCTGCTGCCGCCTCCCGCGCCGGGCACGCCGCTGGTCTTCTCCGTGGCCGAGACGGAGACCGCGGAGTTCAAGGCGCAGACCCGGGCGCAGGCCGAATACTGCGCCGAGGCGGGCTGCGCCGTGACGGCCGTGCCGGCGCCGGCCGGCTCCAACCATTTCGACATCGTCTTCCAGCTCTGCGCCGACACGCCACTCGCGCGGGCGGTGCTCAGGGCCATGGGTCTTCGATGAGATTCTTCTTTTTCTGAAGAAAAAGAAGCAAAAAGACTTTTCGAGTCTGGCGGCGCGTCGGTGGCTGGCGCACCGCCAAACTGACAGAAGTTTTTTGGTTCTTTTTTCCAAAAAAGAACCCTTCGTCTTCACCCCGCGATGGGCGGCACATCCCGCGTCATGTCGGCCAGCACCTCCGCCACGTGGCGCACCTGCACCGGGCTGCCCTGGCGGTGCAGGCGGCCGGCCATGTTCAGCAGGCAGCCCATGTCGCCGGCCAGCAGCGTGTCGGCGCCCGTCGCCTCGATGTCCTTCACCTTGTCGGACACCATGCGGGTGGAGATGTCGGGATACTTCACGCAGAAGGTGCCGCCGAAGCCGCAGCACAGCTCCGGCTCGGCCAGCTCCTTCACCGTCAGCCCCTCGACCCCCGCCAGCAGGCGGCGCGGCTGTGCCTTCACCCCCAGCTCGCGCAGGCCGGAGCAGGCATCGTGGTAGGCGGCCACCCCGGCATGGCGGGCGGCGACGCGCTCCAGGCCGCGCACATCCACCAGGAAGGAGACCAGCTCATGCGTCTTCGCCGCCAGCGCCTCGGCGCGGGCGCGATAGTGCGGGTCGTTGTCGAACAGGCCGGGATAGTGCTTCGCGATCATACCGGCGCAGGAGCCGGAGGGGGCGACGACGAAGTCGTAGGGCAGGAAGGCGTCGATGACGGGCCGGGCCAGGTCGCGCGCCGTGGCGCGGTCGCCGCTGTTGTAGGCGGGCTGGCCGCAGCAGGTCTGCAAGGCGGGCACCTCCACCTGGCAGCCGGCCTGCTCCAGCAGGCGGATGGCGGCGAAGCCGACGGAGGGCCGGTAGAGATCGACCAGGCAGGTGACGAACAGGGCGACGCGCGGCTTCGGCTCGGACATGGGCGGGGACGATAGCCGCGGCGGGGGCGGATGCAAGCGCCCGGCGCTCAGGGCGCGGCGGGCTCCAGCACGTAGAGCGTGGCCGTCTCCTTCATCCGCCCGGCGGCCTCGGCCGCCTCCTCGCCCCAGCCCCAGAACAGATCGGCCCGCGCCGGGCCCTTGATGGCGCCGCCGGTGTCCTGCGCCAGCACCAGCCGGCGGATCGGCGCGCCTGTCAGCGGGTGCTTCGCCACGATCCAGACGGGGCTGCCGAGCGGGATCTCGCCACGGTCCACGGCGATCGAGCGCAGCGGCGTCAGCGGCACGCCGAGCGAGCCGGAAGGCCCCTGCTCGGGCCGCGCGCTGGCCTCGCGGAAGAAGACGTAGGAGGGGTTCTCCGCCATCAGGGCACGGGCGCGCTCCGGCCCGGCCGCCTCCAGCCAGGCGAGGATGCTCTGCATCGACACCTGCTCGCGCGGGATCTCGCCGCGCTCGGCCAGCAGCCGGCCGATCGGCACATAGGCGCGGCCGTTCTGCGCGGCATAGCCCATGCGGCGGACGGAGCCGTCCGGCAGCACCACGCGGCCGGAGCCCTGGATCTGCAGGAAGAACTTCTCCGCCGCGTCGTCCACCCAGAGCAGGACCGGCGCCTCCACCGCGCCGGCCTCGATGGCGGCGCGGTCCGGGTAGGGCACCAGACGCCCCGCCTCCACCCGCCCCGCCGTGCGGCGGCCGCGCAGGTCGGGCGCGAAGCGGCCGAGATCCACCTCCACCAAGTCGGACGGGCGGCCGTGCAGGGGGATGGTGTAGGGGCCGCCGCGGCTGGCGGCGCCGCGCAGCTCCGGCTCGTAATAGCCGGTCATCAGCCCCTCGCCGGCGGCGCGCAGGGTGAAGCGGCGCTCGAAGAAGGCGCGGGCGGCGGCGTTGTCGCCGCGCGGCAGGGCCGCGGCCTCGGCGCAGAGCGCTTCCGGCAGGGCGGGCGGGCGGCAGCCGGCGATGAAGGCGGGGATGGCCTCGGCCAGACTGTCCTCGCCCCAGCCCGGCAGCTCCGCCACATGGCGGGGCGGCACGGCGCAGGCGGCCAGCAGGCAGAGCAGGGCGAAGGCGGCGATGCGGCCGGGGCGGAGGCCCCGGCCGGCCGGCGGGCGTGCCACGCGGCTCAGGCGGCGTGGGTGCCGACCAGCTTCCAGGTCGGGTCGGCGCTGCTCAGGTCGCGCTGGAAGGTCCAGATGTCGGTCAGCTCGGTCACCGCCTCGGCGCCCGAGACGATGTCGCCATTCGGGCCGGTGGTGACGTTCACCTGGTCCGAGATGATGCGCACGGTGATGTCGGCCACGCTGCCGCGCAGATCGGCGGCCTCGATGGCCATGTCGTGCACGGCGCGGATCTCGGTGCGCTGCCGCTCGCCCGCCGTCTCGCGCGTCACCAGCGCCTGCTCGAAGCCGGCATAGGTGTCGGCGGAGAGCAGGTTGCGCAGCGTCTCGCGGTCGCCCTTGGCGAAGGCGGCGACGATCATGCGGAAGGCGCCCTCCGCCCCGGCCAGGAAGGCGGCCGGGTCGAAGCCGGCATCGGCCTGCCGGATCCGCTGCAGCGCCTGCCCGACGGGCGAGCGCGCATCCGGGATCGCCAGGCGCGGCGCGCCGGCCACCGGCGGCGGCGGCATCTGCGGCGCGTCCGATTCCGCCGGGCCGGGCATGCCCTGGCCGGGGACGGGACGCTCCTGCGGCGGCCGCTCGAAGCCTTGCCGGCGGCCCAGGACGCTGCGCAGCCGCAGCACCAGGAAGGCCGCCACCATGGCGAACAGGATCAGATCGACCGGAAATCCGCCGGACATTGCATTCTCCTCATGTGCATCACTTAGGGGTCATGCGGCGCCACCGCAACGGCCCCCGCCTGCCCAACCCGCCCGGCGCACGTCATAAAGCCGACATCTTGCCGCCCCACCCGCCTGCCGTTACTGCCAGCCCGTCCCCTCCGGAGTTCCGCGATGATCCTGCTGCGTCACGGCCAGAGCGAGTTCAACCTGCATTTCAGCGCGACCCGCCGCGATCCGGGCATCAAGGACCCGAAGCTGACCATCCTCGGCCGCCACCAGGCCGAGCAGGCGGCCGAGGCCCTGGCGGGCGAGGATATCCGCCGCATCATTGCCAGCCCCTACACCCGGGCGCTGGAGACGGCGGCGCCGCTGGCCCGCCGCCTCGGCCTGCCGGTGCTGGTGCACCCGCTGGTGCGCGAGCGCTATGCCTTCACCTGCGACATCGGCTCCCCCTGCGCCGCCCTGGCGATGCAGTGGCCGGAACTGGACTTCTCCCACATCGACGAGGTGTGGTGGCCCGCCACCGAGGAACCCGCCAGGCAGGTGGAGGACCGCGCCCGCCTGTTCCGCGCCGAGATGGGCGCGCTGGCGGACTGGGCGCACACCCTCGTCGTCAGCCATTGGGGGTTCATCA
>NZ_JCACVY010000157.1:0-10480 GCF_058833935.1 Roseomonas sp. TS2
CGCCTGCAGCACGGCGGGCAGCACGTCGGCCTTCACGCCCAGGCGGCTGGCCACGTCGGCCGGCAGCATGGCGGGCGCGCGGCGGGTCAGGTGGCCGAGCTCGCCGGCCACGCGCTCGGCGACGTCGAGCCGCAGCAGCACCGGCCCGGCCTGCACCCAGCCCATGGTGGCGGCGAAGCCCTCCGGCCAGCCTTCCGGCGGCGGCACGGAGACGAGGCCGCCGCCCGGCACCACCGGCACGTCGCACTCGGCCTTCAGCGCCCAGAGCTGGGCGCGGAGCGCCATCGGCTTGGGCTTGAGCATCTCGGGCAGATAGAGCGCGAAGCGCCCGGCGCGGATGCCGATGGCCTTCAGCTTCTGCCGCAGCTCGGGGTTCACCTCCGCCTCGGTGCCGCCGGGCACCAGGCCCAGATACTCGCGCAGGCGGAAGGCGGGGCCGCGCAGCGCGCCATCCTCGGCCGCCTTGGCCTCCACCACGTCGAGCGGGGCGAATTCCCGCTTGATGGCCGCCTCGATCCAGGTGGCGAGGCGGGCGCGGATACGCTCCCGCTGCGCGCCGTCCAGCAGGTCGGTGGGCAGCGGCTCGACCAGCGGCTTGTCCGGGGTGGGTCCGGGCCGCAGGCGGGCGACCTCGTCACCGTTCCAGGTGATGCGGTGGGACGGGGTCAGGGCGAAAGCGTCGTCGGACGCGGTTTCGATCTCAGTCACGCGCTTCGGCATCTCACTCTGCAGGGCACGGCGGGCGGCACGCAGGACAAGCTTGCGCTCCTCCCCATTACCCGCAGCGGCATCGGGTTCAAACACGAAACCCTTCACTTGGCCAACGGGGTGGCCTTCCACCACCACCTCACCCTGGCGGGTGACGGCGGAGAGGAGTTCGTCGGCGGACTCGTCGAGCCGGCGGATCAGGTGCGCCGCGCGGCGGTCGACGAAGCGGGCGGTCAGGCGCTCATGCAGCGCATCGCTGACAGCATCCTCGGCGGCGCGGGCGGCGTCCTGGAAACGGGCGGCGTCGCGCACCCAGTCTGCACGCGCCGCGATATAGGTCCAGACCCGAATCGCCGAGAGGCGCGTCATCAGCGTGTCGAGGTCGCCCTCGGTGGTGGCGCACTGGGCGATCTGCCCGGCCACCCAGTCGGCGGGCAGGTGCCCTTCCTTCGCCAGGTGGAGGAAGACGCGGGCGCAGAGCCGCGTGTGGCTGTCATCGGCCAGCTTGCGGAAATCCGGGATCTGGCAGGCTTCCCACAGCAGCCGCATGCGCGTCCGCCCGCGCGCCACCTGGCGGATCTCCTGGTCGCGCGAGAGGGCCTCGAGGGTGATGTGGTCGGTCGCGTCATTGCCCTTGGCGAGGCCGGGCACGGGCGGCGGGGCGGCCAGGCTGTCGAGCAGCGCGTCGATGCCGGAGAGGTCGAGATCGGCGTTGCGCCAGGCCAGCGTGCCGAGCGACTCGAAGTGATGGCCCTCGATCTTGGCCACCATCTCCTCCGGCAGGGGCGGGCAGTCGGCCGTCACGCCGAAGGTGCCGTCGCGCATGCCGCGCCCGGCGCGGCCGGCGATCTGCGCCGCCTCCTGCGCCGAGAGCGGGCGGGGGCGGTGGCCGTCGAACTTCTGCAGCGAGGCGAAGGCGACATGGTCCACATCCATGTTCAGCCCCATGCCGATGGCGTCCGTCGCCACCAGGAAGTCCACCTCGCGGTTCTGGTAGAGCGCCACCTGGGCGTTGCGGGTGCGTGGGCTGAGCCGGCCCATCACCACCGCGCAGCCGCCGCGCCGGCGGCGGATCGCCTCGGCGATGGCATAGACCTCGCTGGCCGAGAAGGCGACCACGGCGGAGCGCGGCGGCAGCCGCGTCAGCTTGGCGGGCCCCGCGTAGCGCAGCTGCGACAGCCGCGGCCGGGTCTCGATCTCGGCCTGCGGCACCAGCCGCTGCAGCAGCGGGCGGATGGTCTCGGCGCCGAGGAACATGGTCTCGACCATGCCGCGCGCATGCAGCAGCCGGTCGGTGAAGACATGGCCGCGGTCCGGGTCGGCGCAGAGCTGGATCTCGTCCACCGCGACGAACTCCACCCGCCGGTCGAGCGGCATGGCCTCCACCGTGCAGGCGAACCACTTGGCGCCGGGCGGCAGGATCTTCTCCTCGCCGGTGATGAGGGCGACACGCTCCTCCCCCTTCAGCGCCACCATGCGGTCGTAGTTCTCCCGCGCCAGCAGGCGCAGCGGAAAGCCGATGATGCCGGTCTCATGCGCCAGCAAGCGGGTGATGGCCAAGTGGGTCTTGCCGGTGTTGGTCGGACCCAGGACGGCCTTGACGCGCGCGGGAAACATGGAGGCGGTGGAGGACGAGTACGGGGAGAGAACGGGCATCTCGTGCCTAAGTGGGCCAAGCGAGGGGGCTTGGCAACCACGCTGCGCGCGGCGGGGCTTTTTAACGGAATGGCAGCACTGCCCCGCTGAGGATGCACTGGCCCTGCGGGCAGCCCGCATAGGGGGCGGCACGTCCGGAAGAGGGTGAGAGATTTCATGATCGGCTGGTTGTCGCGTTCGCTCGCCACACGCCTCTACGTCCTGCTGGGGCTGTCTGCGCTGGTGGCGCTGGTCACGGCCAGCTTCGCCATGTGGGCGCTCTCCAGCTACCGGGTGGAGGTGCAGGCCACGCAGCGGACCGGCGCGATCGCCTGGCGGGTCGAGCGGGTGAACGGGCGGGTCATGGAGGCGGTCTCGGACAGCCGCCTGCTGTATTTCGCCCAGCCCGGCAGCGATGCGGAGAAGGCGGCCGCCTCGCTGCGCCGCGCCCTGGCCGGGCTGCAGGCCGAGATGGAGGCCTGGCAGGCCCTGCTGCGGCCGGAGGAGCTTCCCGCCTTCCACGAATTGTCGCGCATCACCGGCGAGTTCGTGCGCTTCCGCACCGAGGTCGCCCGCGTCGGCGTGGAGACAGGGCCCCCCGCCGCCAACGCCATGGGCAACAACGAGGCCAACCGGGCCAACCGCCGGGCCCTGAACGAGATGCTGGACCGTGCCGCCAAGAGCGCCGAGGCGCAGAGCGAGCATGCGGCCCGGGAGGCCATCGCCTATGCCGACCGCCTCTCCACCATGCTGCTGGCGCTGGTCTGCACCGGCCTCGCCATACTGGGCGCAACGCTGATCGTCACCATCCGCCGCAGCATCCTGCGGCCGCTCTCGGCCGCCACGGGGGGCATCGCCAACATGGCGGCGGGCGATCTGGGCCAGCCCGTCCCCGGTGCCAGCCGGCCGGACGAGATCGGCGTGCTGGCCGGCGCGGCCGAGAGCCTGCGCGAGAATCTGCGCCATGCCGAAGGGGTGGAGCAGCAGGCGCGGGAAGCGGCGGAGGCCCGGCTGCGGCGCGCCGAGGCCTATGCCACGGCCGTGAGCGACTTCCGCCAGGAGGTGGATGCCGCCATGGCCGGGCTGAGCCAGGCGGCCGGGGCGGTGGAGAGCGCCTCCGCCACGCTGCGCGGCGTGGCCGACCGCACCGCCCGGGCGGGTGGCGCGGCGGCCAGCGCCGCCGATGGCACGTCGCAGGAGGTGCGCACCGTCGCCGCCGCCGCCGAGCAGATGGCCTCCGCCGTGCAGGAGATCGCCCGCCAGACGGCCGAGGCCACCCAGGTGACCGCCGGCGCCGCCGAGGCCGCCCGCCGCAGCGACCAGACGGTGCAGGGGCTGACCGAGGCTGCGGCGCGCATTGGCGACGTGGTGAAGCTGATCGGCGACATCGCCGGGCAGACCAACCTGCTGGCGCTGAATGCCACGATCGAGGCGGCGCGGGCGGGGGAGGCAGGCAAGGGCTTCGCCGTGGTGGCGTCCGAGGTGAAGAACCTGGCCGGGCAGACCGCCCGCGCCACCGAGGAGATCAGCAGCCAGATCACCGCCATGCGGCAGGCCACGGGCGCGGCGGTGGAGGCGATCAGCGGCATCGCCGGCACCATCGCGGAGGTGGACCGCATCAGCGGCAGCATCGCTGCGGCGGTGGAGCAGCAGGGCGCCGCCACCCGCGAGATCGCCCGCGCCGCCGCCGCCGCCGCGCAGGGCACGGGCGAGGTGGCGCAGCGCAGCGGCGAGGTGCGCGGCGCCGCCGGCGAGGCGCAGCAGGAGGTCGGCCGGCTTTCCGAGGCGGCGGCGAGCCTGCAGCAGCGCAACACCACGCTGCGCAGCGCGGTGGATGGATTCCTGCTGCGCATCGGGCAGGCCTGAGGCAGAAGGGAAGGGCGGGGGCGGCCTGCCCCTTTCTTCCCGACTCCTCTGGTGCCTGCCATCTCCGCCCTCCGCTTTCCCGTCCTGCGCCATGTCCTGCTGCTGAGCGCCATCTTCGCCGCCATCGGCGTCACGCAGCCCTTCCTGCCGGCCTTCCTGGCCGCCCGGGGCCTCTCGCCCGGCGAGATCGCGCTGGCGCTGGCACTGGGCTCGCTGGCGCGGCTGCTGGCCGGGCCGGCGGCCGGGCGCTGGGCGGACGCGTTGGGCGATGCCCGGCTGCTGCTGGGCGGGCTGGCGCTGCTGGGCCTGCTGGTGGCGGGCGGCTTCCTGGCGGCGGCGGGGTTGCTGGGCTTCATCCTGGTGCAGGTGCTGCTCGGCATCGCCATGGCGCCGCAGGTGCCCCTGGCCGACGCGCTCTGCCTCGCCGCCGCCCGCCAGGGGCTGTTCGACTACGGGCAGGTCCGCGCCGCCGGCTCGGTGGCCTTCATGGCGGCGGCGATGCTGGCTGGCTGGCTGGTGGGGGTGTGGGGCTATGGCGCCGTGCCGGTGCTGATCGGCGCCGCCATGCTGGCCACCCTGGCCGCCACCCTGCTGATGCCGCGCCCGCCGCCACAGCCCCCGCGCCAGGCGAAGGGCGGCTTCGGCGCCACGCTGCGCCTGCCCGGCTTCGCGCGGCTGCTGCTGCTCTCCGGGCTGATCCAGAGCAGCCACGCCGCCTATTACGGCTTCGGCAGCATCCACTGGACGGCGGCGGGGCATTCCACCGCCACCATCGGCCTGCTCTGGGCCCTGGGCGTGGTGGGGGAGGTGGTGCTGTTCCTGCTCGGGCGGCGGCTGATGGCGCGGGTCGGGCCACGCGGCATGGCACTGCTGGCGGCGGGGGCGGGGCTCCTGCGCTGGGGGCTGATGGCCGGCACCGTCTGGCTGCCCGCCCTGGCGCTGATGCAGGTGCTGCACGCGCTCACCTTCGGCGCCCAGCACCTGGCGGCGATGCACATGATCCTGCGGCTGGTGCCGGCCGAGCAGGCGGGCACCGCGCAGGCGCTGCACGCTGCCCTCGGCGTCGGCCTGCTGATGGGAGTGTTCACCCTGCTCTCGGGGCCGTTCTACGCCGCCTGGGGCGGCGGCGTGTTCCTGCTGATGGCGGGGCTCTGCGCCCTGGCGCTGCCGCTGGCCTGGCGCCTGCCGGCCCGCTGATGCGCGGCGCCGCTCAGTCCTCGGCCAGCACCGTGGTGGGCCAGGCGGGGGCGGCAGCGCTCACCCAGGCCGCGCCATCCCAGCGGCGCGGCTCGATGCGGGCCGCATGGTCCTGGATGATGATGCGGTTGTAGGCATTCGGCTCGCCGCGCAGTCGGGTGGAGATGGCCGAGCCGGCCTGCACCACCAGCAGCTCCGGCCGCTGCGAATCCGGCGCCGCGGCGCCGCGGTGCAGCCGCACATAGCCGCGGTGCAGATGGCCTGAGAGGATCAGCCGCACGCCGGCGCGCTGCAACGCCTCCAGCGCCGGCGCCGCGCGGCGGGCCAGGGGCGTGCCCGGGGCGTCCTCGGGTGCCAGGAAGGGGTGGTGGGCCACGACGATGCGGAACAGGCCGGGTGGCAATTCGTCCAGCCGGTCCAGCAGGCGCTTCAGCCGGTGGCGCTTCACCCGCCCGCCTTCCCAGGCAAGGTGCAGCCCGCCGCGCACCACCGTGTTCAGCCCGATCACCGCCACATGGTCATTGCGCCAGAACGGCTCCGTCTCGCCGCCGACGAAGCGGCGCCAGCGGCCGAAGGGGTCCAGGAAGCGCTCCCAGGGCCAGTAATTGGTGATGTCGTGGTTGCCGGGCACCACCAGCAGCGGCGCGCGCAGCGCCTCCATGAAGCGGCACGCCGCGCGGTACTCGCGCGAGCGGGCGCGCATCGTCAGGTCGCCGCTGATCACCACCAGGTTGGCCGGCTCGGCGTTCAGCGTCTCGATCAGCGCCTCCGCCACGCGCTCGTCCACCCGGCCGAAATGCAGGTCGGAGATGTGGTCGATGCGGTGCGGCAAGGTCATTGCGGGAATTCCTGAGGCGGGCATCGCGGAGGACGGGCCATGCGGCGGGCGGTGCGTTGCAGAACGCCTGGAGCGCGCGGAAGGATGCGCGGGCCCTCAGCCAGGCTCCGGCCCCTGCTCCTGCTCCTGCTCCTGCTCGGCTCCGGCCCCATGGCCGCGCGGCACCAGCACCTTCAACGCCCGGGGGTGGAGGCTGTAGTGCAGGGGGGTCTCCAGTAGCGCCGCCTCGCCATCGTTCATCACCCAGAGGTGGCGCTTGCGGGCGTGCAGGACAATGGCGGTCGCCTGGCGGCTGAGCAGGCCGGACTGCCGCCGCCACCGGCCTGCGGCCATGGCCAGCAGCAGCCGCACCACCCACCACAGGCCGAAACCGCGCGCCACATGCAGGGTCAGGATGCCGCCATCCAGGCGCGGCCGGTGGAACAGCGCGCCCGGCGCCTCGCCATAGGCGTTGTTCACAACCGAGAGGGCGCGGGTCCAGACACGCAGCACGGGCGCCACTTCGGGTGGCTGCCCTGGCGTGCCCAGGCGCAGCCCGAGCCGCAGCGGCGGGTGCCGCCAGAAGGCGCGCGCCGCCCCCACCACCACCCGCCAGCGCGAGGCCAGCCGCCCGTCGCCGCGGGAGCGCTCGCGGTGCTGGCCGATGCGGTTGGGCAGGCCGATGACGGACTGGCAGAGGAAGTTCTCGCCATTCACCTCCGCCAGATCGATCGGCGCCACATGGGCATCGCCCAGGGCGGCGGCGGCCTCCAGCGGCGGCATCGGCAGGCCGAGGTCGCGGGCCAGCAGGTTCATGGTGCCGAGCGGCAGCACGCCGAGCGCCACGCCGGTGCCGCGCAGCGCGGCGGCGGCGCTGCGGATGGTGCCGTCGCCGCCGCCGATGATGAGGGCCTCGGGGGCCGTCTCCAGCGCCAGGGCGATGCGGCCGGGCAGGTCCGGCGCCGCGTCGGGGGCGATGACGGTGAGGTCGAAGCCGGCGCGGCGCAGCGCTTCCGGCAGGGCCTCGGCGAGTCCGGGCTCGCCCAGCAGCGTGCCGGAGCGGGGGTTCAGCAGCAGGGTGGCGCGCATGGGCAGGGGGGTTCTCCAGCGCCCGAACGCGGCCTGAGCGGGGCGGTTGCGGGGCGACATGGCTGGCGGATGGCTTTTTGGCCAGATGGCCCGCAGTTCAGGGGCAATTCAGGAAGGCTTCACCATTGGGAACGATACTCGACAGCGTCGCGCAGCAGAGGAGACATTCCCATGAACTGGACCACCCGCCAGCGGCCTCTCACCGCCCGCAACATGCTGCGGGGCCTGATGGCCCTGCCCTGGAACGCGCCACTCTTCGGGCCGCTGCGCATGCAGCGGCCGGAGAACTGAAGCCGCCCGCCCCCTGAACGCGGAAAGGGCGCGCCCCCGCCCGGGGACGCGCCCTTTTCCTGCCTGCCGCCCGGAGGGACAGGGCTTGCGCCACCGCCCCCGCCGCTCGGCGCGGCCTCAGGCGGCCTTGGCCATGTTGCGCAGCACGTAGTGCAGGATGCCGCCATTCTTGTAGTACTCGACTTCGTCGGCCGTATCGACGCGGCACTGCACCTGGGTGGTGGTGGTGGTGCCGTCCGGGCGGTGGATGACGAGGTCCAGCACCATGCGGGGCTTCAGCTCCTCGAGGCCCAGGATGTCGATGGTCTCCTCGCCGGTCAGGCCCAGCGTCTCGCGGTTCTCGCCCGGCTTGAACACCAGCGGCAGCACGCCCATGCCGACCAGGTTCGAGCGGTGGATGCGCTCGAAGCTCTCGGTGATGACGGCCTTCACGCCCAGCAGGAAGGTGCCCTTGGCCGCCCAGTCGCGCGACGAGCCGGTGCCGTATTCCTTGCCGCCGAAGATGACGAGCGGCGTGCCCTCGGCCTTGTAGCGCATGGCCGCGTCGTAGATCGGCATCACCTCGCCCGAGGGCTGGTGCTTCGTGATGCCGCCCTCGATGCCGGGCACCATCTCGTTCTTGATGCGGATGTTGGCGAAGGTGCCGCGCATCATCACTTCATGGTTGCCGCGGCGGGCGCCGTAGCTGTTGAAGTCCGCCTGCCGCACCTGGTGCTCGCCCAGATACTCGCCGGCGGGGGAGGTCTTCTTGATGTTGCCGGCCGGGCTGATGTGGTCGGTGGTGATCGAGTCGCCCAGCTTGGCCAGCACGCGGGCGCCCTGCACCGAGGCGATCGGCTTCGGCTCGGCGTCCATGCCCTCGAAATAGGGCGGGTTCTGCACGTAGGTGGAGCCGCCGTTCCACTTGTAGGTGTCCGACCCGGCATCGACGCGGATCGCCTGCCACTGCTCCGGGCCCTTGAAGACGTCGGAATAGCGGGCCTGGAACATCTCGCGCGTCACGACGGCGGCGACGGTGTCGTTCACCTCCTTCTGCGTCGGCCAGATGTCCTTCAGGTAGACGGGCTGGCCGTCCTTGCCGGTGCCGATCGGCTGCGTCGTCACGTCCAGCGTGATCGAGCCGGCGAGCGCGTAGAGGACGACGAGCGGCGGCGAGGCCAGGTAGTTGGCGCGCACGTTCTGGTGCACGCGGCCCTCGAAGTTGCGGTTGCCCGACAGCACCGAGACGGCGACCAGCTTGTTGTCCTCGATCGCGTCGACGATCGGGTCCGGCAGCGGGCCGGAATTGCCGATGCAGGTGGTGCAGCCATAGCCCACCGTCTGGAAGCCCAGCGCGTCGAGGTGCTGGCTCAGCTCGGCCTTGTTCAGGTAGTCCGTCACCACCTGGGAGCCGGGGGCGAGCGAGGTCTTGACCCAGGGCTTGGGCTTCAGGCCCAGCGCGTTGGCCTTCTTGGCCACCAGCCCCGCCGCCACCAGAACGTAGGGGTTCGAGGTGTTGGTGCAGGAGGTGATGGCGGCGATCACCACGTCGCCATGGCCGAGGTCGTAGTTGGCGCCGGCCACCGGCACGCGCAAATCGGCCTTGTCGCCGGGCACGCCGAGGTTGCCGGAGGCCAGCTCTTTGGCGAAGGCGGGGGCGGCGTTGTCGAGCGAGACGCGGTCCTGCGGGCGCTTCGGGCCGGCCATGGACGGCACCACCGTCGCCATGTCCAGCTCCAGCGTGTCGGTGAACACCGGCTCCGGCATGCTGGAATCGGCGAACATGCCCTGCGCCTTGTAGTACTCGCGCACCAGGTTGATGCGGTGCTCGTCGCGGCCGGAGAGGCGCAGGTAGTCCAGCGTCACCTCGTCGACCGGGAAGATGCCGCAGGTGGCGCCGTATTCGGGCGCCATGTTGCCGATGGTCGCGCGGTCGGCCAGCGCCATGTCGGCCAGGCCCGGGCCGTAGAACTCGACGAACTTGCCGACGACGCCCTTCTTGCGCAGCATCTGCGTCACCGTCAGCACCAGGTCGGTGGCGGTGACGCCCTCGCGCAGCTTGCCGTGCAGGCGGAAGCCGATGACGTCGGGGATCAGCATGGCGATGGGCTGGCCCAGCATGGCCGCCTCCGCCTCGATGCCGCCGACGCCCCAGCCCAGCACGCCGAGGCCGTTCACCATGGTGGTGTGGCTGTCGGTGCCGTAGCAGCTGTCGGGGTAGGCGAAGGTGTCGTCGCCGTCGGTGGCGGTCCAGACGCCCTGCGCCAGGTATTCCAGGTTCACCTGGTGGCAGATGCCGGTGCCGGGGGGGACGACGCGGAAGTTGTTGAACGCCTCCTGGCCCCAGCGCAGGAACTCGTAGCGCTCGCCATTGCGCTCGAACTCGATGTCGACGTTCTTCTGCAGCGAGGAGGCGCTGCCGGAGACGTCCACCATCACCGAGTGGTCGATGACCAGATCGACGGGAACCAGCGGGTTCACGCGCTTCGGGTCGCCGCCGAGCTTGGTGATGCCGTCGCGCATCGCGGCAAGGTCGACCACGGCGGGCACGCCGGTGAAGTCCTGCATCAGGATGCGGGCGGGGCGGAAGGGCACTTCCTTCTCGCTGCGGCCTTCCTTCACCCACTCGGCCACCGCCTCGGCGTCCTTCACCGAGTAGCTGCGGCCATCCTCGAAGCGGAGGATGTTCTCCAGCAGGACCTTCAGGCTGAAGGGCAGGCGGCTGACATCGCCGATGCTCTTCGCCGCCTCGGGCAGGCTGAAGTAGTGGTAAACCTTGCCGTCCACCGTCAGGGAGCGACGCGCCTTCAGGCTATCCTGCCCGATCATCCGCATGGTCCGGGGTCCCCTCAATATTTGCTGCGAACGCTGCCGCTTATTACACGGGGAGCGGCCACG
>NZ_JCACVY010000158.1:0-10434 GCF_058833935.1 Roseomonas sp. TS2
GCGCCGTCCCCGGTTGCCGCGCGGCGAGACGAAGCGGGAGTGGCCGGATGGGCGATGGCGGGCGTGGCATCCTGATGACCCTGGCGGCGCTGGCCGCGCCCCTGGCCGTGGCGCCGGCCCAGGCGCAGGCGCCCGCCGGCCCGCCCGCCACGCGGCCGCAACTGACCATCGGCATCAACCAGTATCCCGGCACCTTCCACCCCAACATCGAGAACATGGCGGCCAAGGCCTACATCCTGGGCTTCGTCCGCCGCCCCGTCACCGCCTACGATGCCGACTGGGCGCTCACCTGCCTCGCCTGCGAGCGGCTGCCGAGCCTCGAGAATGGCGATGCGGTGCGGGAGACAACGCCCGACGGAAAGCCCGGCCTGCGCCTGACCTACCGCCTGCGCGAAGGAGAGGCATGGGCCGACGGCACGCCCGTCAGCGCCGAGGATCTCCGCTTCGCCTGGGAGGCGGGGCGCGCCTTCGAGACCGGCTTCGGCCCGGCCGAGTTCTACCGCTCCGCCTATGAATTGATCGTCGAGGATGCGCGCACCGTCACGCTGCGGCTGGACAAGGTGACCTACGACTTCGCCGCGCTCGGCGACTTCCAGCCGCTGCCGGCGCGCATCGAACGGCCGCGCTGGGAGGCGGACCGCCAGGGCTACCGCAACCGCACCGCCTACGACACCGAGACCACCAACCCCGCGCTGTGGAACGGCCCCTACCGCATCGGCGCCGTGCAGCCCGGCGCCGGCGTCACGCTGGAACGCAACGCGCACTGGCCGGGCGCGCGCCCGGCCTTCGACCGCATCGCCATCCGCACGGTGGAGAACACGGCGGCGCTGGAGGCACAGCTCCTCGCCGGGCAGCTCGACATGATCGCGGGGGAGCTGGGCCTGCCACTGGAGCAGGCGCTGGCCTTGCAGAAGCGCACGGGCGAGCGCTTCCGCTTCGCCTTCACCCCCGGTCTGACCTACGAGCATATCGACCTCAACCTGGACAACCCGGTCCTCGCCGACCGGCGCGTGCGCCAGGCCCTGCTGCTGGCCGCCGACCGCAAGCAGATCGTCGAGCGGCTCTATGAGGGGCGGCAGCCCGTGGCCGATGGCGGCGTCCATCCGCGCGACCGGATGTATGATCCCGGCCTGCCGAAATACCCCTTCGACCCCGCCCGCGCCGCCGCCCTGCTGGAGGAGGCCGGCTGGCGCCCGGGTGCGGACGGCATCCGCCGCAATGCCGGGGGCGAGCGTCTCTCGCTGGAGTTCATGACCACCGCCGGCAACCGGGCGCGGGAGCAGGTGCAGCAGATCCTGGCCGGCATGTGGAAGGCCGTGGGCATCGAGGCGCGCATCCGCAACGAGCCGCCGCGCGTGTTCTTCGGCGAGACGGTGAGCAAGCGGCGCTTCGGGGGGCTGGCGCTGTTCGCCTGGATCAGCAGCCCAGAGAACGTGCCGCGCAGCACCTTCCATTCCGACGAGATCCCGCGCGCGGAGCGCAACTGGTCCGGCCAGAACTACACCGGCTACCGCGACGCCGAGGTGGACCGGTTGATCGAGGAAATCCCCGTCACGCTGGAGCCGGAGGCGCGCCGCCCGCTGTGGTCCGAATTGCAGCGCCGCATCGCCACCGACCTGCCGGCCCTGCCGCTCTGGCACCGCTCGGACGCGCATGTCTGGCCGCGCTGGCTGGAGGGGGTGCGCCCCACCGGCCACCAGAACTATTCCTCCCTCTGGGTGAGCGAATGGCGGGTGCGGTGAGCCTCGCCCCATGCTGAGGCCCACATGCTGAGAATCATCGCGCTGCGCCTGCCGCAGATCGCGCTGACCCTGGTGCTGCTCTCGCTGGCGACGTGGTTCGCCATCGGGCTGATGCCGGGGGACCCGGCCTCGCTCGCCCTGGTCTCGGACCCGCGGCTGACGGCGGAGGATGCCGCCCGGCTGCGCGCCCTGCACGGGCTGGACCAGCCGCTGATCGCCCGGTACCTCGCCTGGGCCGGTGCGCTGCTGCGCGGCGAGCTGGGCTATTCCCGCCTCTACGCCCAGCCGGTGGCCGATGTGCTGTGGCCCGCGCTCCGCTCCACCCTGGTGCTGGTGGGTAGCGCGGTGGGGCTGGCGGCGCTGGCGGGGGTGGCGCTCGGGGGCCTCGCCGCGCTGCGGCCGCGAACAGCGCCCTTCGTCGATGCCGTGGCGCTGCTGGGCCAGGCCATGCCGGGCTTCTGGCTGGGCATATTGCTCATCATCCTGTTCGCCGTCGGGCTGGGCTGGCTGCCAGCGGGCGGCGCGCCGCAGCCGGGCGAGGCGGGATGGCCCTTCCTGGTGTTGCCGGTGGCCACCATCGCCTTCGGGCAGATGGCCGCCTATGCGCGCCACGCCGCCGCCGCCCTCTCGGCCGAGCTGGGGCGACCCTTCATCACCAGCGCCCGGGCGCGCGGGGTGGGGGAGGGGCGCATCCTGTGGCGCCATGCCCTGCCCAACGCCGCCGTGCCGCTGCTGACCCTGCTGGCGCTGGATGCCGGCGCCCTCGTCTCCGGCGCGCTGGTGACGGAGACGGTCTTCGCCCGCCCCGGCATGGGCAAGCTGCTCTACGACGCGGTGATGGGCAACGACTACAACCTCGCCCTGCTGGCCCTGCTGCTGGTGGCGCTGGTGACGATGCTGGCGACGCTGGCCGCCGACCTCGCGCAGCGCTGGCTCGACCCGCGGATCGAGGAACGATGACGCGCCTCCGCCTCGGCCTCCTGCTGCTGGCGCTGCTGGCGCTGGCCGCCCTCTTCGCGCCCCTGCTGGAGGGCTGGATGGGGCGCGATGCCTTCGCGCCCGACCTCTTCGCCCGCTACGCGCCGCCCTCGGCCGAGTACCCGCTCGGGGCGGACGAGCTGGGGCGGGACCTGCTGCTGCGGCTGCTCTACGGGGCGCGGGTGTCGCTCGGCGTCGGGGTGGCGGCGGCACTGGCGGCGGCGGTGCTGGGCACCGCCCTTGGGCTGCTGGCCGCCTGGCGCGGCGGCTGGGTGGATGCGGCGCTGATGCGGCTCGCCGACGGGCTACTGGCCCTGCCGGCCCTGCCCATCCTGGTGCTGCTGGCGGCGGTGGACCCGGCGGCGCTCGGCCTGCCGCGCGGGGCGCTGGCCACCGACATGCTGCGCATCACCGCCATCCTGGTGCTGTTCGGCTGGGTGGGGGTGGCGCGGCTGGCGCGGGCCACGGCGCTCACCCTGCTGGCCAGCGACTATGTGCGCGCCGCCCGCGCGCTGGGCGTGACGGAGGCGGGCGTGCTGTGGCGGCACGTGCTGCCCGGGCTTGCCGCGCCGGTGGCGGTGGCGAGCGCGCTCGCCGTGGCCGGCGCCATCCTGGCCGAGAGCGTGCTGAGCTTCCTCGGCCTCGGCATCCAGCCGCCCGTGCCCTCCTGGGGCAACATGCTGGCCAATGCGCAGGAGGCAGTATTCGCCGCGCCACTCGCCGCCGTGTGGCCAGGGTTGGCCATTCTTCTGGCGGTGGCGGCCTGTGCGCTGGTGGCGGATGGAGTGGCAAGGAAGTAAGGGTTCTTTTTTGGAAAAAAGAACCAAAAAACTTTTGTCAGTTTGGCGGCGCGCCAGCCGAGAGCGCACCGCCAAACTCGAAAAGTCTTTTTGCTTCTTTTTCTTCAGAAAAAGAAGAAGCTGTCACCGCGAAGGGCCGGAGCGCCACCGCCTCCCCCCGCCGCGCCACCAGCACATGGTTGGGCGGTATGGGCTGCCAGCCGGCGCCGCGCTCATCCACCGGCTCCGAGACCACCATCACGCCGCCGCAGCCCTCGCGCCAGTAGAGGGTGGGCGGGTGCGCGTCGGAGGACCAGCGGAAGCAGGTGAGGGTTTCGCCATCGCTGTGCGCGGCGGCGAAGCGCAGCGGCGCGCGGATGCCGGCCTCCCGCATCATCCCCAGCACGCGGCCGAGGGTGCGGGAGAGGGCCGGCGCCGGCGCCTCCGCCAGCCCGTCCGCCAGGGCGGCGAGGAACAGCGCCTCCGTGTCGCCCGTGCCCTGGCGGTGGGCGTAGAGCGAATCCGGGATCAGCGCCTCGATGCGCCGCTTGATGCGGAGGTAGTCCCCCACCTGCCCGTTGTGCATGAAGAGCTGCCGCCCGTGGCTGAAGGGGTGGCAGTTGGCGCGCGTGGTGGAGGTGCCGGTGGAGGCGCGCACATGCGCGAAGAACAGGCGCGAGCGCACCTGGGCGCAGAGCGAGCGAAGGTTCTCGTCCGACCAGGCGGGGCGGATCTCGCGGTAGAGGCCCGGCTCCTCCCGCTCGCCATACCAGCCAAGGCCGAAGCCGTCGCCATTGGTGGCGGTCTTGCCCTCGTCGGCGTGCATCGACTGGTGGATCAGCGAATGGCGCGGGGCGCAGACGAGATCCGAGAGGAAGATGGGTTCGCCCAGATAGGCGAGGAAGCGGCACATCGGCGGCGGGGTCCGGTCAGGAAAGTGTCATCATTCCTTCCGGAACCCCTCTGCCGCAACGGTGGCGTGGCCATGGCCGGGGCGCGGGCGCAGGATTCGGCGCCACCGTCGCCGCCCGGACACGCCGGGGGCGGGCGGTCCCCGCCGCCCGGCTCCCCGCGTCCTCAGGCGAGCTTGGCTTCCTCGACGCTGCCGACGCCGCCATGCGCCTTGGACCAGCCGGTGGGGTCCTCCAGGAACTTGCGGACCTCCTTCAGCGCGCCCTCGGCAAAGTAGGGGCGCTCGCGGCACACCTCCAGCACGTCCCACCAGGTGGCGAGGTGCAGCAGGTTGAGGTTGATCTCCTTCAGCCGCTCCTGGCCGCCCGGGAACACGCCGTAGAAGAACACCACGAAGGTGTCGTTGCAGATGGCGCCGGCGTCACGCAGCGCCTGGGCGAAGCGGATCTTGCTGGCGCCGTCCGTCGTCAGGTCCTCGACCAGCAGGGTGCGCTTGCCCTCGGGCACGTCGCCCTCGATCTGGGCGTTGCGGCCGAAGCCCTTGGGCTTCTTCCGCACATAGGACATCGGCGCCATCATCCGGTCGGCGATCCAGGCGGCGTAGGGGATGCCGGCCGTCTCGCCGCCCGTCACCGCCTCGATCGTCTCGTAGCCGATGTGGCGGCCGATCTTCTCCACCGCCAGGTCGCAGATGCGGTTGCGCGCGCGGGGGAAGGAGATGATCTTGCGGCAGTCGATGTAGACGGGGCTCTTCCAGCCGCTGGTGAAGGTGTAGGGCTCCTCGGGCCGGAAGTTGACGGCCTTGATCTCCAGCAGGATGCGGGCGGTGGTGAGCGCGGCGTCGCGGTCCCAGTCGGAGGCGTGGGTCGAGGGCATGGCAGGGGCTTCTCCTTTTACGGCGGTTCGTAACGCCGGGCGCCCAGTGCGTCCATGACAGAGTGGCGTCCATGACAGAGTGGCGTCCATGACAGAGTGGCGTTCATGACGGATGCGCGCCCGGTGTGGGTGCTGGCCGATCCGCGCGCCGGCACGGCGGCGCAGGCGCTGGGCATCGCCGAGCGGCTGGACGCGCCCTTCCGCGTGATTCCGCTGGAATGGGGCCCGCTGGCGCGGCTGCCCTGGCCAGTGCCCACGCTGGCGGGGCTGACCGGCGCGGCGCGGGCGGGCATCCGGCCGCCCCAGGGCACGCCGCACTGGCCGCGGCTGGTGCTCTCGGCCGGGCGGCGCTCGGCGCCGGTGGCGCGCTGGCTGGCGCGGCGCGGCGCGCGCACCGTGCATGCCATGCGGCCGGGCTTCGGTGCGGCGGGGTTCGACCTGCTGGTGATCGGCCGGCACGACGCGCCGGCGGAGGCGCCCAACATCCTGCCCATCCTCGGCGCCTGCCACCGGATGAGCCCGCGCCGGCTGGCGGAGGCGCGGGCGGAGTGGGCCGCCCTGGCGGCGCTGCCGGCGCCGCGCGTGGCGCTGCTGCTGGGCGGCGCGGTGCGGGGGGAGGGGCTGGAGCCGGCGCTGGCGGCCGGGCTGGCGCGGCAGGCGGCGGGCCTCGGCGGCAGCGTGCTGGCCACCACCAGCCGGCGCAGCGGCACGGCGGCGACCCTGGCGGTGGCGGCGGCCCTGGCCGGCACGCCGCACCGCCTGCATGGCTGGGGCAGCACCGGCCCCAACCCCTATGCCGGCTTCCTCGCCTGGGCCGACATCATCGTGGCGACGGGCGACTCGGTCTCCATGCTGAGCGAGGCGCTGGCCACCGCCGCGCCCCTCCTCATCGCCGAGACCACGGAGGCGCCGCGCCACCGGCGGCTGTGGCGCAGCCTCTACGAGGCCGGCCAGGCCCACCCGTTCACGCCCGAGGCGGCGCCCTTCGCCCGCGCGCCGCTCGACGAGGTGGCGCGCGTCGCGGCGACGATCCGGCTGCGCGGCTGGCTCTGAGCCGGGGGAGGGCGTCTTGCCGGGCCGCGGCGGTGGCGGCACTGTGTCGGCAGTCGACACGACACCGGAGAAGAACGCGCCCATGTCCCGATCCTATCGCATCGCCGTCGTCCCTGGGGATGGCATCGGCAAGGAGACCGTGCCCGAGGGGCTGCGCGTGCTGGATGCCGCGGCGCGGCGCTTCGGCTTCGACCTCAAGCTCGACCACTACGACTGGTCCTGCGAGACCTACAAGAACACCGGCCGCATGATGCCGGAGGACGGGCTGGAGCGGCTCGGCGAGAGCGACAGCATCTTCCTCGGCGCGGTCGGCTGGCCGGGGGTGCCGGACCATGTCTCGCTGTGGGGCCTGCTGATCCCGATCCGCCGCGGCTTCGACCAGTATATCAGCCTGCGCCCCTGCAAGCTGATGCCCGGCACCAAGACGCCGCTGGCCAATCGCGGCCCGGCCGATATCGACTTCTACGTGGTGCGCGAGAACACCGAGGGCGAGTACTCCTCCTCCGGCGGCCGCATGTTCGAGGGCACGCCGCGCGAATTCGTCAGCCAGGAGAGCGTGTTCACCCGCCACGGCGTGGACCGGGTGCTGAAATACGCCTTCGAGCTGGCGCAGACGCGGCCGCGCAAGAAGCTGACAAGCGCCACCAAGTCCAACGGCATCACCTTCACCATGCCCTACTGGGACGAGCGCTTCGCCGAGATGGCGAAGTCCTACCCCGGCATCACCACCGACCAGTTCCACATCGACATCCTCTGCGCCCACTTCGTGCAGCACCCGGACTGGTTCGACGTGGTGGTGGGCTCCAACCTGTTCGGCGACATCCTCTCGGATCTCGGCCCGGCGGTGGCGGGCTCCATCGGCATCGCGCCCTCGGCCAACATCAACCCCGAGAAGGCGCATCCCTCGATGTTCGAGCCGGTGCACGGCTCGGCGCCGGACATCGCCGGCAAGTTCATCTGCAACCCGATCGGCCAGATCTGGTCCGGCGCGATGATGCTGGAGCACCTGGGCGAGAAGGAGGCGGCGGACGCCATCCTGCGCTGCATCGAGAAGCTGCTGGCCGAGGGCGGCCCGCGCACGCGCGACCTGGGCGGCCAGGCCGGCACCGAGGATGTGGGCCGCGCCCTGGCCCAGGCCGTCGCGACCGGCGGCTGACGCCACGGGGCGTGGCCGGCCGTCATCGGCCACGCTTGCCGGATCGGCCCCGGTCCCCGACAAAGGGGCGGTGCCGACCCGGCGGACCGGGCCTGGACGGGCATAGGAAACTTGAACGCCTGTTCAGATGAGACTATAACTCCCCAGGGATGAGTTGCGAGCGATTCTCATTTGTCTCGCAACTGCAGGAGTAATGCGGATGGGCATCGATTTCAGCCACATCACCCGGCGTTGCGAGCGGGCGGTGGTGACTGCGTATCGCGAGCTGCGGGAGACGGGGAATGACGACCTGTCGTCCTTCCGTGCCTGCACGGCCCTGTACCGGATTCACCATCCGGAAGCCTCGGTGAACGAGGCGCGGCGGCTGGTCTCCGAATGGATTGACCACCATGTGGTGCGGGGCGAATCCGGCCCCACCGATGGCTGCGACTGCCCCTGAGGCAGCACCCGCGCGGGTGAGAGGAAGCCGCCCGTCGCCGGGCGGCTTTTTTTATGGGCGGGGCGGGCGCTTCAGCGCTGCGCCACGTCCGGGTTGAAGCGCACATCCGGCCGCGCCAGCCCGCCGGAGAGGCCGACCGGCGTGCCATCCGCCCGCCAGCAGGCGGCGCCCTCGATCATGCCGTCCGCGCGGAAGCGCACCGCGCCCATGCCGCCGCCGATATGCTTCACGCGCTGCACCCGGTGGCCGAGGGCGGTGAGCTTCGCCTCCACCTCCGCCGAGACGGTGGGCTCCAGCTCCAGCACGTGGCCCTGGGTCCAGATGCGCGGCGCCTCCACCGCGTCCTGCAACTCCATGCCGTGGTCGATCAGGTTGATCACCGCCTGCATGGCCGAGCCGAAGATGCGCAGGCCCCCCGGCAGGCCGAGCGCGAAGGCCGGCTTGCCGTCCTTCCGCACGATGGTGGGCGCCATCGAGGTGAAGACCCGCTTGCCCGGCGCCACGGAGAGCGCGCGGCCCGGATGCGGGTCGAAATTGTACATGTAGTTGTTGGCGATCAGCCCGGTGCCGGGGATCGAGAAGCGGGCCCCGAACAGGCTGTTGATGGTCTGGGTGGAGGCGACGATGTTGCCGGCCGAATCCGCCACCGTGACATGGGTGGTGTTGGCCGATTCGGCGAGGATCTCGCCGGGCGGGATGCCGGGGGTCCAGTCCTGCGCCGCATCCTCGCGCAGCAGGGCGCGGCGGGTGGCGGCGTAGTCCTTGCTGGTCAGCAGCTCCACCGGCACCTTGACGAAGGCCGGGTCGGCGGTGGCGGCGCCGCGGTCGGCGAAGCCCATCTTCAGCGCCTCGGCCAGCAGGTGGATGGTCGCCGCGCTGCCGGAGCCGAGAGCAGCGAGGTCGTAGCCCTCCAGCAGGTTCAGCATCTGCGTCACATGCACGCCGGCGGAGGAGGGGGGCGGCGGCGCCAGCACCTCGAAGCCCCGGTAGTGGCCGACGATCGGCGCGCGCTCCGCCACGCGGTAGGCCTCCAGGTCGGCGAGGGTGATCAGCCCGCCGCTGGCCGCCATGTGCGCGGCCAGCGCCCGGCCCAGCTCGCCGCCATAGAGGGCGGAGGGGCCTTCCTGCGCGATCAGCCGCAGCGACTCCGCCAGCACCGGCTGGCGCAGCAGAATCCCTGGCGCCGGCGGCGCGCCATCGGGCAGGAAGGTGGCGGCAAGGCCGGGGTCGCGCGCGAGGTCCGCCGCCGCGTCGGCGATGGCGCCGGTGAGGTAGGCGGTGACGCGGAAGCCCTCGGCGGCGGCGCGGATGGCCGGGCGCAGCACCTCCTCCAGCGGCAGGGTGCCGTGCGCGGACAGCGCCTGGCACCAGCCAGCCAGCGCGCCGGGCACGCCCATGGCCAGCACGCCCACCTTGTTCTCCAGCCCTTCCGTCTCCTGGTAGTCCGGCAGGGTGTCGGAGACGGGGCGGTACATGTCCGGCCGCGCGGCGGCGGGGGCGGTGGAGAGACCGTCCAGCACCACATGCCGCCCATCGGCCAGGCGGATATGGGCCACGCCGCCGCCGAGGGTGCCGACCATCATCGGCTCCACCACCGTCAGGGTGAACAGCGCGGCGATGGCGGCGTCGATGGCGTTGCCGCCCGAAAGCAGCATCTCCGCCCCCGCCGCGGAGGCGACGGGGTGGTTGGTCACCACCATCCCCTTGCTCGCCAGCGCCGGCTGCTTCTCGCGCGCGAAGGGGCTGCCGGCGCGCGCGTGCCAATCCATCTTCGGGCTGCCGCTCATGGCGCCACCCCCGCGCAGGCAGCGCCGAAGGCGCGGAACAGGGCGGTGCTCGGCGCGTCCTCCTGGAAGCGCCACTCCGGGTGCCACTGCACGGCGAGCTGGAAGCCGGTGGCGGCTTCGGGGCGCAGCGCCTCCACCGTGCTGTCCGGCGCGAGCGCCTCCACGGCGAGACCGGGGGCGACACGGTCGATGCCCTGCATGTGCACGGAATTCACGCGGATCTCCTTCTGTCCGGTCACGGCGCGCAGCAGCCCCTCGGCGCTGACGGCGTGACGGTGGCGGTAGCGTTCCTCGGGCGTCGTGCCCTGGCCGCGGTGGTCGTCGCGCCCCGGCAGCAGGTGCAGCCGGCCGTGCAGCGTGCCGCCGAAGGCCACGTTCATCTCCTGCAGCCCCCGGCAGATGGCTAGCACCGGCATCCCGCGCGCGATGGCGGCGCGGATCAGGGGCAGGGCGGTGGCATCGCGCGCCGGGTCCTCCAGTTCGCCCTCGGGCGGCGGGGCGCCGCCATAGAGGGCGGGCTGCACATTGCTCGGCGAGCCGGGGATGAGGAGCCCGTCCAGCCGGTCCAGGAAGCCCTCCACGTCGAGGCTGCCGGCCAGCGGCGGGATCAGCACGGGGCGGGCGCCGGCACCCTCGGCGAGGGCCAGCATGTAGCGGGAGGGGGTGGCGTGCTGCCAATGGCCGCCGAGGTCGCGGTGGCAGGCGGGCACGC
>NZ_JCACVY010000159.1:0-10397 GCF_058833935.1 Roseomonas sp. TS2
GCCGCCTTGCCGTGGCCCCTTTGCCGTTGGCCGGGATGCGGGTTAACTGCCGTCCAGACGAGACTGGGCCGGCACATTGCCGCCGGCCCGCACAAATCCTGGGAAGGAGCAGCGCGCATGGCGGGTCGGGAACGGATCGGATCGCTGGACGTCGCGTCCGAGCTGAAGGCGTTCATCGAGGCCGAGGCGCTGCCGGGCACCGGCGTGATGCCGGAGACCTTCTGGGGCGCCTATGCCGCCATCCTGGCCGAGCTGGGGCCGCGCAACGCCGCGCTGCTGGCCGAGCGCGACGAGCTTCAGGCGAAGATCGACGCCTGGCACCGCGCGCACCCCGCGAAGCCGGTGGATGCGGGCGCCTACCGCGCCTTCCTCGAGGAGATCGGCTACCTGCTGCCCGATCCCGGCCCGGTGAGCGTCACCACCGAGAATGTGGACCCCGAGATCGCCAGCATCGCCGGGCCGCAGCTCGTGGTGCCGGTGAACAACCCGCGCTACGCGCTGAACGCCGGCAATGCCCGCTGGGGCAGCCTCTACGACGCGCTCTACGGCACCGACGCCATCCCGCAGGAGGGCGAGCTCGCCCCCGGCCGCGGCTTCAACCGCGCCCGCGGCGAGAAGGTGATCGCCCGCGCCCGCGCCGTGCTGGACGAGGCGGCGCCGCTGCTGGGCGGCTCCTGGTCGGATGTCTCCTCCCTCTCCGTGGTGGGCGGCGTGCTGGTGGTAGGCCTCTCCGAGGGCGCCACGGCGCTGCGCGACTCCGCCCGGTTCGCCGGCTACACCGGCGCGGCGGACGCCCCCTCGGCCATCCTGCTGCGCAACAACGGGCTGCACATCGAGGTGGTGGTCGACCGCGCCAGCCCGATCGGCCGCGACGACCCCGCCGGCATCTCGGACGTCGTCCTCGAATCCGCCCTCTCCACCATCATGGATTGCGAGGATTCCGTCGCCGCCGTCGATGCCGCCGACAAGGTGGAGGTCTACCGCGCCTGGCTCGGCCTGATGAAGGGCGACCTGGAAGCGAGCTTCGAGAAGGGCGGCAAGGTGGTGACCCGCCGCCTGAACCCGGACCGCAGCTACACCACCCCCGAGGGCGGCAGCCTCACCCTGCATGGCCGCTCGATGATGCTGGTCCGCAATGTCGGCCACCACATGATGACCGACGCGGTGATGCTGGACGGGCAGGAGACGCCCGAGACCATCCTCGACGCGCTGACCACCGTGGCCATTGCGCTGCACGACCTGCGCGGCCGGCGGATGAACAGCCGCGCCGGCTCGGTCTACATCGTCAAGCCGAAGATGCACGGGCCGAAGGAAGTGGCCTGGGCCAACGACCTCTTCGCCCGCATCGAGGACGCCTTCGGCCTCGCGCCCAACACGCTCAAGATGGGCATCATGGACGAGGAGCGGCGGACCACCGTCAACCTCCGCGCCTGCATCCAGGCCGCCAGCGCGCGCGTCGCCTTCATCAACACCGGCTTCCTCGACCGTACGGGCGACGAGATCCACACCTCCATGGAAGCCGGCCCCGTGCTGCGCAAGAACGACATGAAGGGCACGGCCTGGATCCGCGCCTACGAGGCGTGGAACGTCGACACCGGCCTGGCCTGCGGGCTGCGCGGCCGGGCGCAGATCGGCAAGGGCATGTGGGCGATGCCGGACCGGATGGCCGACATGCTGGAGCAGAAGGTCGGCCACCCGAAGGCCGGCGCGAACACCGCCTGGGTGCCCTCCCCCACCGCCGCCACGCTGCACGCGCTGCACTACCACGAGATCGACGTGGCCAAGCGGCAGGCCGAGATCGCCGAGGGCGGCGCCCGCGGCAAGCTGGAAGAGATCCTCACCATCCCGCTGTCGGACAGCAACTGGTCGCCGGCCGATGTGCAGGCGGAGCTGGACAACAACGCCCAGGGCATCCTGGGCTATGTGGTGCGCTGGATCGACCAGGGCGTCGGCTGCTCCAAGGTGCCGGACATCAACGATGTCGGGCTGATGGAGGACCGCGCGACGCTGCGCATCTCCGCCCAGCACATCGCCAACTGGCTGCGCCACGGCGTGGCGACGAAGGCGCAGGTGGAGGAGACGCTGAAGCGCATGGCGACGGTGGTGGACCAGCAGAACGCCGCCGACCCCGCCTACCGCCCAATGGCCCCGGCCTATGACGGCGTGGCCTTCCGCGCCGCCTGCGACCTGGTGTTCGAGGGCGCGACGCAGCCCAACGGCTACACCGAGTTCGTCCTGCACCGCCGCCGCCGCGAGGCGAAGGCCGCCGCCTGAATGCGCGACGGCGCCGCCCCGGCCGAGGACGCCACCCTGCCCGCCCTGATCGCCGCCGTGGCGCGCGGCGAGCAGGCGGCGCTGCGCGGCGTCTATGACCGGCAGGCGGCGCGGCTGTTCGGCGTCGCCAACGCCATCCTGCGCGACCGCGAGATGGCGGCGGACGCGCTGCACGACGCCTTCCTCAAGCTGGCCGCCCGCGCCGCGCAGTTCGACCCGGCGCGCGGCGCGGCGGAGGCGTGGCTGGCCGGCATTGTCCGCCACGCCGCGCTCGACCTCGCCCGCCGCCGCGGCCGCGAGATGCCGACCGACGACCCCGGCCTCGGCGACACGCCGGTGCCGCCCGCCGCGCTGGAGCGGGTGGCCGCCAGCGAGGAGGGCCGCCGCCTGCGCGAATGCCTGCTCGCGCTGGAGGAGAGCCGCCGCCACGGCATCGTGCTGGCCTTCGTGCACGGCCTCTCCCACGCGCAGATCGCGGCGCGGCTGGAACTGCCGCTGGGCACGGTGAAGGGCTGGATCCGGCGCGGCCTGCTGCAGTTGCGGGGGTGCCTGGCATGAGCGGCGCCATCCCCGAGGCGGAGCGCGAGGCGCTGGCCGGCGAATACGTGCTCGGCACGCTGGAGGCCGGCGCCGCCCGCGCCGTGGAAGCGGCGCTGCCGCAGGACGCGGCGCTGCGCGCGGCGGTGGAGCGCTGGGAGGCGCGCCTCGCCCCGCTCGCCGCCCTCGCCCCGCCCGAGGCGCCACCCGAAAACCTCTGGTCGCGCATCGAGGCGGCGCTGCCCGCCGCCGCCCCGCCCGCCGCCACCGTCATCCCGCTCCGGCAGCCCGCGCCCGCGCGGCCCGACCTTTCCGGCCTGTGGCGCGGCTGGGCGATGGGCAGCACGGCGCTGGCCGCCGGCCTCGCCGCCTTCCTGGTGCTGCGCCCCGCCCCGGAGGCGCCGGCGCGGCTGATGACCGTGCTGCTGACCCAGCAGGACCAGCCCGCCTGGCTGGTGGAGGCCGAGGGCGGCGGGCTGCGGCTCGCCGCGCTGAACCCCCGCCCCGTGGCCTCCGACCGCGTGCTGCAGCTCTGGGCGCTGCCGCCCGGCGCCACCGCGCCCACCTCGCTCGGGCTGATCCCGCCCGAGGGGCGCATCAGCGTCTCCCCCGGTGCCATCACGCCGCAGCCGGGGATGCTGATCGAGATCACGCTGGAGCCGCCGGGCGGCTCGCCCTACGCCCGGCCGAGCGGGCCGATCCAGTTCATCGGCCGCCTCGCCCCCGCCACCGGAAGCTGAGGAATTTTTTCACGCGCCCCGCATCCAGCGGGCGCGCCGCGCCGTAGCGCGGGCAGAGGCAGCCAGCCCGGCCGCCGCACCCGTGGAGTGACGCGCATGCGCAACAGCCTTCCCGCCCTGCTCGCCGCCGGCCTGGCCATGGCCGCCCCCGCCTCGGCCGCCACGCTGGTCGGCCTGACCGCCGACAACCGGCTGGTGCGGATCGACACGGAAAGCCGCGCCGCCAGCGCCCCCGTCATGGTGCGCGGCGTGGAGGGGCGGCTGCTCGGCATCGACGTCCGCCCCGCCGATGGCCGGCTCTACGGCGTGACGGAGGGCGGGCAGATCGTCACGCTGGATGCCGCCACGGGCCAGGCCACCGCCGTCAGCCGCCTTTCGGAGACGTTCGAGTCCGGCGGCCGCGCGGTGGTGGACTTCAACCCGGCGGCGGACCGGCTGCGCCTGATGGGCATGGGCGGCGTGAACTTCCGCATCCACCCCGACACCGGCGCGGTGACGCGCGACGGCACGCTGAAGTACCAGCCCGGCCCCTATGGCGAGACGGCGCCGCGCATCGTCGCCGGCGCCTACACCAACAGCGTGGCCGGCACGCAATCCACCGCGCTCTACACCATCGACACGCTGCTGCGCCGGCTGAACCTGCAGGCGCCGCCGAATGACGGCGTGCAGCAGCCGAAGGGCGAGATCGCCGCCTCGCTGCCCGCCGGCGTGGCCTTCGACATCCTGAGCACCGGCCAGGGCGGCGGCGCGCCGGGCAACACCGCCTGGCTGCTGGCCGGCGGCACGCTGCACACCGTCTCGCTGGAGAGCGGCGCGGCGACGCCGCTCGGCGCCGTCGCGCGGCTGCCGCAGGCCGAGATCCTCGACATCGCCGCCATGCCCTGAGGCTTGTATAATCTGAGGCCTGCGTGATCTGGGGCCTGCATGATCTGGGGCCTGGCGGGCCGCCGCGCGCCTCAGGGCGGCGGCGGCCCCTCGCCCAGCAGCTTCTGCATCATCACCAGGTCGAGCCAGCGGCCGGCCTTGCAGGCCACCTGCGGCATCAGCGCCACGCGCGCGAAGCCCAGCCGCTCATGCATGCGGATGGAGCGGTGGTTGGCGGCGTCGATCGAGGCGAGCATGGCGTGCTTGCCGAGCGCCCGCGCCTCCTCCTCCAGCGCCGCCAGCAGCGCGCCGCCCAGCCCGTGGCCGCGCGCATCGGCGCGCAGGTGCACGGAATGCTCCACGCTGTGGCGGAAGCCCGGCCAGGCGGCGCGGAAATCGCCGAAGCTGGCGAAGCCCAGCACCGCCCCGCCCGGCCCCAGCGCCACCAGCACCGGGTAACCCTGCGCGTGGCGCTGCGCGCACCACAGGGCGCGCCGCTCCGCCGTGTCCGGCGTCTCGGTGTAGACGGCATCGGTGTGGGCGACGATGTCGTTGAAGATCGCCACCATCTCCGGCAGGTGCCGCTCCGCCGCGGGCGCGAGGCGGATGGTGCGCAGCGCCGGCAGCGGGGAGGGCATGCCGCGCCCCTCAGCCGGCGCGGGGCGCACGCAGCGGCGGCGCCACCACCCCGGGCGGGATCGGGCAGGCATAGGGGCGGCCGCCGGTGCGGCGGGTCAGCTCCGCCCGCGCGCGGGCCAGCATCTCCGGGTCGCGGATCGCGTCCAGCGCCGTCGCCGCCATCGCCTGGGCGGCGTGCACCATGCCCTTGTGCGCCGCCGGCCGCCTGCCCTGCGCCACCATCTGCCAGGTGTGGAACGGCGTGCCGATGGCGTAGCAGGCGCCCCAGCACTGCACCGTGGGCACCACCCAGGAGACGTCGCCCACATCGGTGGAGCCGGCGTTGAAGCGCGGCGTGCCGTCGAAGGCCAGGATCTCCTCCGGCAGCGGCAGGGCGCCGCTCTCCGGCGGCGCGCCGAAGGTCGCCACGCCGCTCTCGATGTCCTCGGCCGTCAGGCTCTCGCGGATGGCGGCGGCGAAGGCGCGGTCCTCCTCGTCGAAGCGCGGCGGGCCGAGGCGGCGGATGTTCTCGTGCATCGCCATCTCCAGCACCGTGTTCGGCACCACCTCGGAGCAGGCCTTGTCCACCTCGACGGTGAGTTCCGTCTCGGTCATGTGCGCGGCACCCTCGGCGCAGCGGCGCACGCGGGCGAACAGCGCCTCGGCCTGCGCCACCTTCGGCGAGCGGATCAGGTAGAGCACCTCAGCCCGCGCCTGCACCACGTTGGGCGAGATGCCGCCCGCATCGGTGATGGCGTAGTGCAGCCGCGCGTCGGAGGGGATGTGCTCGCGCAGGTAGTTGGCGCCCATGTTCATGATCTCGACGGCGTCGAGCGCGCTGCGGCCGAGATGCGGGCTGCCCGCCGCATGGGCGGGGCGGCCCCGGAAGCGGAAATAGACCTGGAAATTGGCCAGCGTCAGGTTCGACATGACGCCGGCATAGGTGCCGGGGTGCCAGCAGATGGCGGCGGCGAGGTCGTCGAACACGCCCTCCCGCGCCATGAAGGTCTTGCCGGAGCCGCCCTCCTCGGCCGGGCAGCCATAGTAGCGGATGGTGCCGGAGAGGCCCTCGGCCGCCAGCATGTCGCGCGCCGCCGCGGCGGCCAGCATGGCGCCGGTGCCGAGCAAGTGGTGGCCGCAGCCATGGCCGTTGCCGCCCGCCACCAGCGGCGCGGGCCGCGGGTTGCCGGCCTCCTGGCTCAGCCCCGCCAGCGCGTCGAACTCGCCGAGGAAGCCGATGACAGGGCCGCCCTGCCCCACCACCGCCTCGGCCATGAAGGCCGTCTCCAGCCCGGCGACGCGGCGCGTGACGCGGAAGCCCTCCGCCTCCAGCAGCGCGATCTGCGCCGCCACGGAGCGGTGCTCGGCGAAGCGCAGCTCGGCCATCTCCCAGATGCTGTCGGCGAGGGCGGTGTAGCGCGGCGCGCGTGCGCCGATCCGGGTGGCGAGATCGTCGGGGTCCAGCGAGTCGTTGCGCATCATGCGTGTTCCGGTTGCAGCGGGCGGACCCTCGCACCTCGTGCGGGAACAGGGAAGGCCCCCGGTCGGCCCCGCCGCCGCACGGCTGCGTGGGACCATGGAGAAGCCCGCGGCAACCGGCCGGGCACCGCGCGGGTTGCCTCCGCATGCCGCTCGACGACCCCTCCATGCTGGACCATGCGCGCGACCTCGCCATCGCCTACGCCCTGGCCTTCCCCATCGGCTGGGACCGCGAGCGCGAGGACCGCAGCGCCGGGCTGCGCACCTTCCCGCTGGTGGCGATCGCCGCCTGCGGCTTCCTGCAGGCGGCGTCGGAGGTGGTGCGCGACGACCCGCAGGCGGTGGCGCGCATCCTGGAGGGGCTGATCACCGGCATCGGCTTCATCGGCGCGGGCGCCATCATCCGCAGCGGGCGGCATGTGCACGGCACGGCCACGGCGGCGGGGCTGTGGACCACGGCGGCGATCGGCGCCGCCTGCGCGCTCGGCGCCTATGAGGTGGCGGTGGTGCTGGCCGTCGCCACTGTGGCCACTTTGCGCGGTCTGCGCGTGTTCAAGGAGGATCGCGATGCCTCGCGCTGAGATGATCTTGGCGAAGGGGTCGCGACCCACCATAAGCCATGCATGAAGCGTTTCTGGGATCAGGCCGCCGCTGCTCCGGCCGAGGATGGTTTCGCCGTGCTGCTCGATGGCCGCCCCCTGCGGCTGCCCGGCAGCGGCCCGCTGCGCCTGCCCCTGCCGCGGCTGGCGGAAGCCGTGGCCGCGGAATGGCAGGCCGCCGGCGGCGCCAAGGGCGGCGAGATGAGCATGGAGGAGGTGCCGCTCACCCGCGTGGTGGCCACCGCGCTGGACCGCATGGCGGCCGACCCGGCGCCGAGCGTCGATGCCATCGCCGCCTATGGGCGCACCGACCTGCTCTGCTACCACGGCACCGATGCGCGGCTGGCCGCGCGGCAGGCGCAGGCCTGGCAGCCGCTGCTGGACTGGGTGGCCCTGACCTTCGACGCCCCGCTGCGCGTGACCACCGGCGTGATGCCCGTGCCGCAGCCGCCCGAAGCGGAGCGCGCCCTGCACGCGGCGGTGGCGGCGTTGCCGCTGCTGAAGCTGGCGGCGCTGGGTGTCGCGGTGCCGGCGCTGGGCAGCCTGGTGCTGGGCCTGGCCCTGGCGCATGGCCGGCTGGACGCCGCGGAAGCCTGCCGCCTGGCCTTCCTGGACGAGACCTTCCAGCAGGAACTCTGGGGGCAGGATCGCGAAGCGCTGGAACGGCAACAGGGCATCGTGAAAGATGTCGCCCTGGCCGAGCGCCTGCTGGACCTGGCGCGCGGCTGAATGGCGCGGAAAGCGCCGGGCCACGGGCAGGGAGGAACAGCATGGACGCCAAGCGTGTCCGCATCCGTGGGCGGGTGCAGGGTGTCGGCTACCGTGAATGGATGGTCCGCGAGGCCACGCGGCGCGGCGTGCTGGGCTGGGTGCGCAACCGGCGCGATGGCAGCGTCGAGGCCCTGGTGGCCGGCGACGCCGCCGCCGTCGGCAGCCTGCTGACCGCCTGCCGCGCCGGCCCGCCCCTCGCCCGCGTCGAAGAGATCACCGAAGAGTTCGCAGATCCCCCAGCGGAGCCGGGATTTCGCCGGACCGCAACACAATGAGCAGCATGTTCCAGATCGACACGCCCATCATCCTCTATTCCTTCGACCGGCCCGCCTATCTGGAGGCCGTCTGCGTGTCGCTGACACGGCAGAAGGGGGTGCGCTACGACCCCGCGAAGGTGTTCCTGCTGCAGGATGGCGCGATCTCCGCCCTCAGCGGCCGCCGCATGGCGCGGGACGCGGATATCGAGGCCAGCGTCGCTCTGTTCCGCCGCCACTTCCCCCAGGGGCAGGTGCGGCGCAGCGAGGGCAATCTCGGCGTGGCGCGCAACATCCTGCGCGGCGAGAAGCTGGTCTTCGAGGAGCTGGACGCGGAGCTGGGCTACTTCTTCGAGGACGACCTGGAACTCGGCCCCTGGTACCTCTACGCGCTGGAGCGGCTGCGCGAGATCACCGCGCCCTTCCCGCGCATCGCCTATTTCGGCGCCTATGGCGACCACCGGCGGGACTATCCGGGCCCGGTGGTGAAATACATCCCGCTCGAGCACCACTGGGGCTTCGGCCTGCGCCGCCACGCCTGGCGGCAGATGATGGCGTGGCTGAAGCCCTATTACGACATCCTGGAAGGGGTGGACTACAACGCCCGCAACCACCGCCGCATCTTCGAGCTGTTCCGCCCGCTCGCCATCGCCAGCGAGGCCTCCTCGCAGGATGCCGCCAAGAGCATCGCCTGCCTGGAGCTCGGCCTGTACCGCGTGCTGACCACGGTCTCCTTCGGCCGCTACATCGGCGAGCGGGGCAATTCCTTCTCGCCGGCGCATTTCCGCGCCATGGGCTTCGACAAGATGCGGGTGGCGCAGAGCGAGACCTACGAGTTCACGCCGCTGACCGAGGCGCGGCTCCAGGAGATCGACGCGCACCACCGCCGCCACTACGAGCGGCTGCGGCGCGAGCGCTTCGACGACATCCTGGCCGCGCATCCGGGCCGCTGAGCCGGCCCGGGGAAGCCAGGCGGGGCGGGAGAGGCGGGGCGGCCCGCCTCCCCCGGAGGCTCAGCGCATCGGCGGCGCGTATTGCAGCCCGCCCTTGGTCCAGAGGTTGTTGATGCCGCGCTGCACGCCGAGGGGCGTGATGTTGCGGTCCCACATCTCGCCGAAATTGCCGAGCTGCCGGACGATCTGCACCGCCCAGTCCGGCTGCAGGCCGAGCATCTTGCCGAGGTCGCCGGTCTTGCCCATGAAGCGCTGCACGTCGGGGTTCGGGCTGTCGGCGAAGCTGGCGAGGTTCTGGCTGGTGATGCCCAGCTCCTCCGCCGTCAGCTGCGCGAAATGCGCCCAGCGGACGATGTCGAAGAACTTGAAGTCGCCCTTGCGGACCACGGCGCCGAGCGGCTCCTTCGAGATGATCTCGGGCAGCAGCAGGTAGTCGGCCGGGTTGGTCTGCGTCGCGCGGAAGGCGGCGAGGGAGGAGGCGTCGTTGGTGTAGGCGTCGCAGCGGCCGGAGTTGAAGGCGGTGCGGATCTCCTCGACGCTCTCGATCACCACGGGAGTGAACTTCATGCCGTTGGAGCGGAAGTAGTCCGCCAGGTTCAGCTCGGTGGTGGTGCCGGGCTGCACGCAGACCGTGGCGCCGTCGAGTGCCCGGGCCGAGGCCACGTTCAGCCCCTTCTTCACCATGAAGCCCTGGCCGTCATAGAAGTTGATGCTGGCGAACTCGAAGCCGAGCGACGCCTCGCGCGAGAGGGTCCAGGTGGTGTTGCGCACCAGCAGGTCCACCTCGCCCGATTGCAGCGCCGTGAAGCGGTTCTGCGAGGTGGTGTTGACGAAGCGGATCTTGCTGGCGTCGCCGAAGATGGCGGCGGCGACGGAGCGGCAGGAATCGGCGTCCAGGCCGCGCATCACGCCCTGGCTGTCCGGCAGGCTGAAGCCCGCCGTGGTGCCGGTGACGCCGCAGACCACCGCGCCGCGGGCGCGGATGGCGGCGACGGTGTCCGCGCCCGCCTGGGCGCGGGCGGGCGTGGCGCCGAGAAGCGTGGTGACGGCGAGGCCGGAAGCCATGGCGAAACCGCCGATGGCCGCAAGAGCGGAACGGAACACGGTGCTCTCCCTGGTTTTTCGGCCGGCGGCCAGCGCCGGCGCCACAAGCAGTCTTGATGGCGGAACGAGCCGAGGCAAGGCAATATCGCCATCGCAATAGGCATACCGAAACGGGAATGCCTTCCGGATCATCGTTCTGCCCGGATTTATGCCTACCGTTTCGTATTCACACTATCATACGGCCGCCACGGCTTGCACGGAAAA
>NZ_JCACVY010000160.1:0-10306 GCF_058833935.1 Roseomonas sp. TS2
GTTCGCGGGCCGTCGGGCGGAAGTCGCGTCGTTCGCGGGCCGTCGGGTGGAAGTCGCGTCGTTCGCGGGCCGTCGGGTGGAGGAGGCGAATTTCAGATAGAGCGACTCAAATCGTTGAAAATAAACGTTTTTATCTGGAATGCTGGATGCAAAGAGACAAATTTTCTTCTCTGCGCGGTGAACAAAGGAACTTGTCAAACGTTTTTTTAAATGTTAAGTCAGCATACATAGAACGAAGAAAGCGGCAGGGACTTCCCTACCGCTTTCCAGTCTGATCGTCAGAGTTTAGAGATCATATAGATGATGATCTCGGCGATGATCCGCGCGCCAACGCGGATGAGTATCGCGATTAGTTCGTGTCCTATGTTATTCACCTCCTTCCGAGACCGCAATGCGCCAACAATGCGGTCTATGGGCTCAATTATACCACAGTTCCACAAGATTGAGAATTTCTTTCTTGCGGAAAGAATCGAAAATAATTCTTTGATCTGCAAAAGGCAGCAACCTAAGGGTTTCTGCCTTTATTATTTTTCAACGTATAGTTGAAAAAGAGATGTGGTTGTTGAAATCCCCCCGGTCCAAAAATTTCCTTACCCAAAGAAAGACGTGCAGAGCCACCACGTCGGCGGTCCCCGCATAAAACTCCTTGGTCGCTCATCTGCTATCATTCCGTCGTCCGACCAGACGGCCGGCGGGATCGTATTCGCGAACCTCAACTCGCCCGCGCTTTCGATCGCGGGCCACGTCGCGCCCCATCAGGCGGCCGGCCGGGTCGTAGTGGCGCACCGTGTCGCCTTGCCGCTCCGAGCGCCCCACAAGCCGCCCGGCGGCGTCGTAGTGCCTCGCTGTCTGCGCGGCGGCCGGCGCCGCCAAGGCGAGGAGGGCAGCGAAGGCGAGGGCGTAAGGGTGCGGCATGCCGGCAGCGTGGCCGAGCCGCAGGGCTGAAAAAAGGCGGAGGCACAAAGCCCCCGCCAAATTGCCGGCGACGCGGGATGCAGCCTTTCAGGCGCTCGGCCAGATAGGCGGGGCGCCGATCTCGGCGGCAGGCAGAACCGCCGTGCTGTGCAGCGCAGGGAGTTGACGCGCCGGGGTGAAGGCGCCCGGCACGGTCTCGCGCACCGTCACGAGAATGGCGCCCGCCTCGATCGGGCGCATCTCCCCCGTGCGCCGGTCGGCAACAAACTGCGAGCACCGTCGGCCGCTAATTTGCCATTCCTGCCGCTCGACGATCCGGTCGGCCTCCTGGCGCGCCGGAGCTGTGCGCTTTTGCGCCTCGGGAGGCTGCACGACCTCACGCCGGCCGGCCTGGCGGAGCGCCGCATTCGCCTCGTCGATGAGGCGGTGCCCGTCACGCCAGCGCGCCAGGAAGGCGGCTAGAGCGCGGGCGTGCGGCTCATACTCGGCCGCGAGCGCCTCGCACAGCTCGGCGGCGACCTTTTCGGCCTGCCGGTGCTGCTCATCGAGCCGAGCCGCCGCTTCGCGCTTCTCGGCCGCCGCCTGGCGCTTCTCGAGGTCTTCGAGGTGCAGGTGGGCGCGTTCGGCCCGGCGGCTCTCTGCCGCCATTCGCCGGTCGTGCTCCTCGGCGGCGGCATCGTCGCCCGCAAGCAGAACGGCGCGGCGGTCGCCCTGCAGCGCGGCGTGAGCGCCCTCGGCGGCGGCGAGGTCGGCGCGGACCTCGGCAATCAGCGCCCCCACCTCGGCCGAGGTCGCTGCGGCGGGAAGGGCGGCGACGCGGGCCGCCAGGGTCACGGGCGCCTTCACCGCGCGGCCTCCGCCTGGGCTGGGCGCTTGGCGTCGAGCCACTCCCGCAGCGCCTCGGGCTCGACGCGCCACGCGCGCCCGACTTTTACCGCCGGGAGATCGCCGCGATGGACCATGCGCCACGCGGTAGCGTACGAAATTGACAGGCGGTCGGCGGCTTGGACCAGGGTGAGGGCGCGTCGGCTGGCTGACGCGGGTTCGGATGGCATCGGAAGCTCCTTGCTGGTGCAAGGCATCCTCCCCCCTCTCCCGCCCATCTGCAGGCGGCGTCGTCTACCCACCAATAGGCGGGAATGAGCAACAATTGGCATAGCTAAGCAATGATAACCTTTGATTATCGCGCTGCCGTGTTGGATGAACTTACTTTGCCACCCTGCTGCCGGGGGGTGACGCCGGGGATGGAAGCCGGGCATGGTGCCGAGAGGGGCGCCACCCCTGACGGCAGGAGGGCAGCAGATGGCCGGAGACGGCGCGCGGTGGATGACCTATGCGGAACTCGCGGAGGCGCTGGGGCACAAGCTGGAGAGCGCCCAGCGGCTTGCGTTCCGCCGAAAATGGCCGCGCCAGGTGGGCAATGATGGGCTCGCCCGCGTTGCGGTGCCGGTGGCGGCGGTGGAGGCCCGACAGGCCAAGCGGGCCGCCCCTGGCGCCGCCCCCGATGGCGCCCCCGATAATCCCCCTGGCGGCAGTCCTGTCGCCGCCCCTGTCACCACCCCCCTCGCCAGCCCTGGCGTGCCGGAGGATGTGGCCGCGCTCCGCGAGGATTTAGCCCGCCGGGAGGGCGAGATGGCGGGGCTGCGCGTGGCCCTGACGATGGCAGAGAGGGCCGCCGATACTGCCCGCGCTGATGCCCGGGAGGCTCGGCAGGAGGCCCGCGAGGCGCAGCGCATGGTGCAAGAGGCCATGGCCCGCGCCGTCGAGTTGGAGCGCCGCGCGCAGGAGGCCGAGCGCGATGCGGCGAGGCTGCGGGGCCGGGGGTGGCTCGCGCGGTTGCTGGGCCTGGAATAGGGGACGGTTGCGTGCCGCGAGCCGCGCCGGTAGCGTGGCCGCTGAACGCAACCGCTGAAAAAAGGAAAAGGCCGAGACGCAGAACGCCCCGACCCCCTCCAAATCTCAAAGCTGACGCTTCGACTTCGCACCTCCAAGCTAGGCATCTGCGCTGAACAACGCAAGAGACTGCGGTGGGGGAACTGCGTTCTGTCATCGGCCAAGAGAGGCCCGATGACGAATATTCACCGCCCGGCCCGGCCGGGATCGGTGCGCGCCGATCGACTGCCGGCGCCTGTCCCCCTGCCCAGCGGCGAGGCCGCGCAGATCATGCGCCAGGCCGAGGCGCACCCCGGCATGGATGCCCTCGCCCTGCGCCTGCTGCGCGTGATGCTGTTCGAGCTCGGCGGCGCCCGTGTCGGTGCTTGCACCCACGCGCTCGAGGCCATCGCGCGCCGAGCCAAGATCAGCCGGGCAACCGTGACGCGGCGCCTCCGGCTGCTGGTCGCGGAGGGCTTCATCGAGCGCACCCGCCGCGCCGTGCTGGTCGACGCTCGGGCGGGCTGGAAGGGCGCCGCCCGGCTGGTGCAGGCTACCACCCTCTATGCCTTCCGCCGGCCTCCCGCCCGCCAGGATCGGCTGCACGCGGCGACGGCGGCCTCCCGCCCGATCCAGCTCCCGCCGGCCGTGCCGAGATCGGCGCCACGGCCTATGCCGCCGACCCCGCCGGCCGTGCCGATTTCTGCGGATCACGGTGAGCCGCCTTTAACCGGAAAGATTCTACCCCCCTTACCCCCCATTGCCGGATGGCGCGCCCGGCTGGCGGAGAGGGCCGCCCGAGAGGCCGAGGCGCTCGAGAGGGCGCTGTCGCGGCTAGGTGGCGCGATGAAGTCACGGGAGGAGTGCGATAAAGTAACGGGAAATGCGTATCGCATGAATGAAAGTCATCTTGAAATTGACGGAAATATCCGACATCGCGCATGAAGAAAAAACATCTATGTGAATTCAACCTTTAGTGATAATTCTTGGGAAGAAGCATTGGAGAACCCGAGTGCCTACCTTCTCGACGATTGACGTGCGTGTTGATCTCGGCATCCTGGGGGCCGTGCCGCTCTGCCTGAGCTTTCAGGCGCACGATGGCCGGCTCGAGATTGCCGAGATCGCGCTCCGCTCGGCGGCAGGCGTTCGCCCGCTGCCACAACTCGACCTTCTCGCGGATGCGCTCGGCATTCACCTCGACGCCGCCATTCTCGCGCGCGCCACCGCTCAGCCGGAGCATTTGGCGTGCGCTGACGGAGTTTGACGCTAAACAAAGCGCAGAATAATTTTGAGTAGCTTTGACGGATACATCGCCGATTGAAACTCAATCGGCGATGAAGCAAAAAAGCCGGATCGGCTCGCGACCGATCCGGCAACGCTACTACTTCCCGATCTCTTTCTAACCACCTGCCGACCCGCGAGCCATCATGAAGAGAAGGCTTGCGCGCGGTGTCTGCTACCCTCCTGCCTTTATCGGAGACGTGCGACCTCTCCACAAAGGAGGGCGCTTCGGCGCGCGCTGGCTCCGCCCACCACGGTAACGCGGCCTTCACCCGTGAGATTTTCGTCGGCCCGGAAGGGCCATTTTCGCGCCGTGAGCTGCCGCCGTCCAAATGGGCGAATGGCCCTGGCGTTATTGGCGATTCCGGCGAACGGCGCGAGGTCAGGAGCGGGCGCGAGAGAGGGCCGAAAACTCCCGCTGCTGTAGGAAGTGAATATTTTAAGCCCAATCTCGGTTCAGAACTGGCCTCCAATGCCGGGCCGCAGTTTTGCCGAGATGGCCGGTTCATCACTGTCCGGCAGGTGCGGGAGGTGGTGAATGCCGCCGCCTATGCGGCGACGACGCCTCATCCAATCAACTGCCACCTGACGCTCGAGCTCACTGCCTCGGATTTCCTGCGCAGGCTGGGCCTCGACGCATTTAGGGACAAGCTGATGGACGGCCTCCGCGAAATGCTCCGGCGGAGGGGACTGCCGCTCTCAGGCGTCTGGTCAGTTGAAAATGCGTCGAGGCGAAAGGGCTTGCACCTACACCTCGCGTTGCATTGCCCCGATGCGTTGCGGCCGGAGCTCTGCGCCACTTCGTGCCGCCTGGCGGGGGTTGAGACGGGCCAAGGCTTCGCGAGGGCGGTGCGGTCGAACGCATCGCCCGATGGCGCCAGCCTGCGCGGGCTGCTCGCCTATCTGCTCGAGGGCGTTAAGCCGGCCTATGCCGACAAGCTCGGCATCACGGCCGAGGCGCAGGGGGCAATTCCCGGGAAGCGTTGCGGCTCAACGCGCTCTATCGGGCCGCAGGCGCGGGCGGCGGCCGGCTGGCCCGAGCGCCGTAGCGTGGCGTGGCTAAGGGCCGAGGTGACGCGGCACCGACCGAGCCAGGAGGATGTTGCGAGGAGCCTTGGGCTGCCGGATGCGCCGCCCGCGCCGAAGCGTGGAAGAGGGCGGCCCCGGAAGTGGGTTCAGCAGCCGGCGGCCATGATCTCCGCGACAAGCGCCTCGGCCTCCGCGTCGGACATCGCGGGCGCCGCCGGCTTGGGCTCCGGCAGGGCCTTCACCTCGGCGAACGGGTCGGAGTCCTTGGCCGGCTGCCCGTCGCCCATGATCGACGCGACCATTTCAGCGATCTCCGCATCCGAAGCGGCAGGAAGGGCCGAGGGCGGCAGCCATGCGACGGGCGGGGCCGTGGAGGCATTGCCGCCGATCGGCTCGCGGCCTGCCGACAGGATGGCGGCGACGGCGGCTTCGATCTCGGCCTCCTCGTCGACGACAGTCACCACACGCGGCGGCGGGCCGGCGTTGGCGCGCATGATCTCCTGCACAAGCGCCTCAAATCCAGGCGTCATTGCGAATCCCTTTTTGCTGGCGCCGCCGGAGCTCCCGGCGAGCGCACCGCCACCCCGAGCGGATTTCTTGCGGGCTTCGGCCGCCACCATGGCGAGCGCGCCCTCGAATGTGCCGATCTCGTCGGCCAGGCCGGCGGCGACCGCAGCCGCGCCGACAGCGACGCCGCCCCGGCCGAAACGCTCGAGCACGACGCCCACCTCGACGCCCCGATTGCGCGCCACGTCGGCGACGAAGACCTCGGCGAGCGCATCAACCGTCGCCTGCAGGGCCGCCGCGCCGGCATCCGTGGCCGGGTCGGCGTTCTTCATCGGCGATTGCGAGGAGATGAAATTCAGCGTCCGCACGCCCGCTTTTTCGTCGGCGGCGCGGCGGTCGCGGAGCGCGACCTGCACGCCTATCGAGCCAAGGATCGCGGTTGGCGCGACGATGACGCGGCTCGCAGCCGAGGCCAGCCAATAGGCCGCCGAGGCGCCGGTCCCGCCGACATAGGCGAAGATCGGCTTCCGGCCGCGCGCCGCGTAGATGGCGCCCGCTAGCTCGCCCACGGCCCGTGCCTCCCCGCCGGGGGAGTCGACGTTCAGCAGGATCGCCGAAACGTCGCGATCGGTGAGCGCGGCCTCGAGGTCGCGCCGCATCATCTCATAGGAGGTCGCGCCGCTCATGGCGTCGAATAGGTTGGCGCGCTTCACGAGCGGCCCGTAAGCCTCAATGATCGCGACGCCGTCCCGCACGCGCGCGGCCTCGGCCCGCTCGAGCGACTTCGCCCGGTAGGCTTCGAGGGCCTCGGGCGTGACGGTATGCTCGCGCGCAGCGATCGCGAGGAGCTGCCGCAGCGCGGTTTCCTCCATCGCCCAATGCGTCGCGAGGGCGGCTTCGAGGATGCTCATTCTGTGTCTCCATCGGCCGGCCCCATGAGCTCGGCCTCCTCGATCGCGGCGGCTGCCGCCTGGGCGCTGCCGGGCGGCGCGGGGGGCACGAGGGGCAGCTCGAGGCCCGTGTCGCGCCGGAGCTTCGCCTCGCTCGCGCGGATGCGCTGCTTGCGCCGCCAGTCGCCGCCCGTGCGCTCGGCCGTGATCTCCTCGGCCGTCTTCCAGCCGTGCGCCTCGGCGATCTCGTCGGCCTTGGCGTCCTTCACCGGGTCGAGCGACAGCCGGGCATCGCCGACCCACGTCGCGGCGCACCAGGCGGCGCGCTTGATGGGGTCCTCGAAGAAACCCGGCGCGTCGATCAGCCCGCGCGCCACAGCCTCGGCGAAGAACCACTCATAGACGGGCTGGCAGAAGCTCTCCTGCAGCCACACGCGCCACGTCTTGAACGCCTGCCAGGCAGTTTCGAGCGCGGCGCGGCTCGCCGAGTAGCTCGAGGAGAAATGCTTGATGAGGAGCTCATAGGGGATTTCGAGCGCGACGCCGATTTGCCGCACCATCGCCAGCCAGAACGGGTCGAATTGCGGCGACGGGCGGCCGGGATTGGCGAACGTCACGTCTTCGCCTTGCGCCAGGTCGACGACGGCGCCCGGGCCGAGGGCGATATCCCCCGCGCCGGGCGTCATCGCCTCTTGCTCGAGCGCGCCGAGGGGCGCGCCGGAGGGCGACTTGACGAAGACGGTAAAGAACGACGACACGACGGCCGCCATCAGCTCGGAATCCGAGTAGCGGCCGAGTTGCTTTAGGGGCTCGATGACGGGCGCCAGGAAGGGCACGCCGCGCCCCTGCCCGTCGCGCTGCTTGTCGCGGACGTGCAGGAGGATCGGCTCGCCGGTTTTCTTGCCGAAGAACGGAACGGCCGTCGTCGAGAGCAACTCGGCCGAGAAACTGAGGGTGTCGCCAGGGTGGCGCGTGGTGAAATACGCCTCGAGCGGCTCTCCGTCGCGATCGCGCCGGATGCCGGCCGCGAATCCTTCCACGTCGGGTTGCCCGACCGGATTGCGGCAGCGGTCGGCCTCGATGAGCTGCACAGTCAGGCCCACGACGGCGCCCGGCCGGGGCTTCTGCCGGCGGAGGGCGAAAATGTCGCCGCTCTCGAGCTTGCCCCGATAGACGATGCGTTGCAGCCCAGCGAAATTCGTCGCGCGCGTCACGTCGCAGTAGGTCGAGGAGGCCCAAATGTTGAAGAGGGCCTCGGCCCGCCGGCCCACCGCCTCGGCATCCCCTTCCGAAATGCCGATGACCTCGGCGTCGACGGCTGCGCAGGGCCACAGCCCCGTGCCGACAACATTGGTGATCGCGGTCGACAGGGCGCCGGAGGCGAGCGGGTCATTGCGCCCGAGGTCGCGCGACCTGGCGCGGAGCGTCTCGAGATCGCCCAGGATGTCGGCATCGGCCGAAGACGCCGAGGTGTGCCAATTCTGCATGCTGGCGCGGTCGCTGCGCGCGCCCGTGTAGTTGCCAGACACATAGCTCCCCATCGCCGACGCGACGGCTAGCGCCTCCGCCTTCGTCCAGCCCTTCGAGGCTGTGCGGCGCGCGGGAACGCGGATGCAGGGCTTCTGGCTCATAGCGGCACGATCCGCCGGACGCGCATCCCGCCGCCGGCCGCCTCGCGCTTGGCGAGCGGCTCGAGGCGCTTGCGCTCGGCCTGCAGGGCTTCGAGGTTGCCGCGCCAGATGACGCGGTCGCCGATCTCGACGCGCTGGCCGCGCTCCTGCACGGCCGCAATCGCCCTATTCACCCGCGCCAGCTCGTCGGAATACTGCCCCACCGTCACGCCCTCGGTTCCGGCATGAGAGGCGGGCCGCCGTTGTGGCCTTGCATGCTGGCGCCTGCCTGCGCTGCGCGGCGAGCTGCCCGACGCTCCAGAAAGCGGGCGCGGCAAGCTTCGCGCTCCGCGACCGTCGCGCCGAGATGCGCCATCGTCTCGGGACGCGGCTCAAAGCGCCGCCCGGTCTCAGCGTCGACGACTTCGAGACGCAGCCCGAGGACGCCAAGCACGGCCTCGAGGCTTGTGACGTCTGGAATATTTCTCACACGCCACGCCGTCAGCGACTCCCTTGACAAGCCGGAACGATGCGCCGCTTGGACGTAGGTCACACGCTTCTCGTGCATCGCGGCAAAGACCAGCTTCACGGCCGGATGGGCGTGTCGGGGGATCGTGATTTTTGACTGGATCTGCATTCGCAGAGTAAAGCCGGCCGGGTAGCAAATCACAGGCGGGAAGAAGTAAGCCATCCGCACGCCGACTTTATATTCCCGAGCGGCGCAGATATTATGACGCTTCGCGAAGACGCAGTTGAGAAGCCGCTTTTTTCCAAAACGACGCTTTGACGCGCCCCGGAGACGTAAACAAAAAGTCGATCGGGGAAAATGGGTGGCTAGGAAACTCGGGCGGCGTGAGGCACCCCGCGAGGCCACCCCCGGGGGGAGGACCCATGCGCAACATCCTTACGTAACGACATATAATGGCGCAATATTCTTGCGTATATCAACGTCACGCCACACCCCACATTGCGGACTTCATTCCTATTCCCAGGAATTCCGCCCCGCTTCGGGGTGCCCATCGTTCCCCTCGCCGCTGCGGTGCTGGGCCGGCAGGACATTGAGATGATTGGATGATCGCGTATATGCAAAGGGGAGCTAGTGCCAGGAGGCTCATGTGCGCAACGTATCGGCATGGCTAACGATAGGCCGAGCCCCCAGGGCTCGCCGCGAAATTGCGAAGGACGACGACCTTTTCGACATGGCGAACCTCCGGCCCGAGCGGACGGGGCTCCCGTTCGTCGTTTTCGTGTCTCAGCGAGGCGGGGCAACTCACGGCCCTCGCATCAAAATCGCTAAACTTCCCCGTTATGATAGCAGTAAGGCTATCACGGTAACGCTCGAGCATCCGCCTCGGGATTTGAATGGAAAAATTCCACCCCGAGAGATGGTCGATATTCGATCTTGGATCGAGCTCAACCGGAAAACTCTTGAGGCATATTGGGATGGCGATATCGAATACACTGAGGAGCTTCTCGAGCGCATAAAGAAGCTCTAGTGCGTAACATCCTCCTCGCTGCGGTGCTGGGCCAGCAGGGCGTTGAGGTGCAGCAGCCGGCGAAGCGCGTCCGCGTCGCCTGTCGCCGCGAACGCTGCCGCCGCGCTGTCGCGGTCCTCGACGAGCGCCGCATCCCCCACCAGGCGGGCGAGGAAATGCCGCCAGGCTGCGGCCACCTCATCTGGCGAGGCATCGGCGCGGCAGGCTCGAGGCAGCATGCCCGGGGCGGCGCGGAGCTAGCCCCAGGATTTCCGCCCCGACGCATTCCGCCAGCAATTCGGCAGCGCCCGCGCTCTACTATGCGAGCATCGCCTCCCGCGTAGCCGTGGCTGTCCGTGCCGTATCGGCGGGTGTATCGCTTGACTTACCGATAACCCGATAAAATTTGTAATTACAGATGTTTATAAGAATCCGCTGTGTATCGGAGGCCGTATCAATTGCCGGGATGAGTCGTCTTCGCCATAGAAGGCATAACGTGTTAGCCGTTACGGTAACGACCGCGCCTCGCGCGTAACGCCGCCCCTAATCCGTAGAAGCACCTTCAAGGAAAGGCGAGCATACCTCCGACCCTCTGAGGGAGGCTGTCGTTCGCGGGCCGTCGGGTGGAAGTCGCGTCGTTCGCGGGCCGTCGGGCGGAAGTCGCGTCGTTCGCGGGCCGTCGGGCGGAAGTCGCGTCGTTCGCGGGCCGTCGGGCGGAAGTCGCGTC
>NZ_JCACVY010000161.1:0-10286 GCF_058833935.1 Roseomonas sp. TS2
GATGCCGGGCGGCCTCGCCCGCGTGCCGGGCGATGCCGAGGCGCTGGCCGGCCGCCTGCCGCAGCAGGGCCTGGCCAAGGATGTGTGGGTGCTGGCCGAGGAGGGCGCCGCGATCCTGGGCCCCGCCGCCCTGCCCCGCCAGCCGCTGCCGATCCGCCGCGCCACGGGCGAGCTGCCCTCCCGCGTGGCCGACAACATGTTCTGGCTCGGCCGCTACGTGGAGCGGCTGGAAGGCGCGGCGCGGCTGATGCGCGCGGCGCTGGCGCGGCTGGAGCGCGGCCCGCTGCTGCCGCGCGAATTCGCCGAGCTGACGGCGCTCTCCGCCGCGCTGCGCCATGCCGGGCTGGTGCAGGCCGAGGACATGCCGAGCGGCGCCGCCAGCGGCGCGCTGCAGGCGGCGCTGTGGCGCGCGCTGCGCGAGGGCGGCGCCGTCGGCCGGCAGATGGCCGAGATCGCCCGCCTCGTCGAGGCGGTGCGCGACCGGCTGACGGGCGACATCCACACCCTCTTCACCCTGCCGCTGCGTGCCGTGCAGGTGCAGGCGGCGGCGCAGCACCGCGGCCAGCAGGGGCTGGAGGAGGCGCTGGCCGGCGTGCTGCGCTACTCCGCCGGCGTGGCGGGCGCGGCGGCGGAGAACATGGTGCGCGCCGGCGGCTACGCCTTCCTCGACCTCGGCCGGCGGGTGGAGCGCGCCCAGGCCATTGCCGCGCAGCTCGGCTTCGCGCTGGACCAGCCGGCCAGCCGCATCGAGGGCGGGCTGCGGCTGGCGCTGGAGCTGTGCGACAGCGTCATCACCTACCGCAGCCGCTATCTCGGCGTGCTGCAGCCCGCCCCGGCGCTGGACCTGGTGCTGGCCGACCCCGGCAACCCGCGTGGCCTCGCCTTCCAGCTCCACGCCATCCGCCGGCTGCTGACCGACATCGATGGCGGGCCGGAGCACGACCTGCTGCCGCAGGCCGAGGCGCTGCTGGCCACGGTGGAGGACATGCCTCTCGCCGTGCAGGCGGCGCGCGACCCGGCGCTGGCGGCCGTGCAGATCGCCCCGCGCCTCGCCACGCTGGCGGGCGAGGTCGCCGCCCTGTCGGACAACATCAGCCGCCGCTACTTCGCGCTGCTGCCGCCCGCGCAATCGCTGGGGCAGGAGATGGCGGAGGAGCCCTCCGTGCTGTTCTGGAGCGCCGCATGAGCCTTTGGCGCATCCGCCACGCCACGATCTACCGCTATGCCGAGGCGGTGGACATGGCCAGTCACATGCTGCACCTCTCGCCGCGCCCGCTGCCGCACCAGCAGCTGCGGTGGGAGACGCTGGCCTGCGCGCCGGAGCCGGCGCGCGTCTCCTCCGGCCTCGACCATTTCGGCAACCGCGTCACCTGGCTGTTCCTCGACCGGCCGCATGCCCGCTTCGAGGTGGTGGCGGAGGCGGAGATCGATGTCGCCTTCCCGCCGCCGCCGCCCGCCGCCGCGACCCCGCCCTGGGAGCAGGTGGCGGCCGAGGCGGCGCGCAGCGGCCCGGTGGCGGAATTCACCTTCCCCTCCCCCCTGCTGCCGGAGCATGCCGGGGCGCGGGACTACGTGGCGCAGTCCTTCACCCCCGGCCGCCCGGTGCTGGCGGCGCTGCGGGAGGTGACCACGCGCATCTACCGGGACTTCGCCTTCCGCGCCGGCGTCACCGGCATCGCCACCCCGGTCTCGCAGGTGCTGGCGCAGCGTGCGGGCGTCTGCCAGGACTTCACCCACCTGATGCTGTGCGGGCTGCGCGGCCTCGGCCTGCCCGCGCGCTACGTCTCAGGCTATATCCGCACCCTGCCGCCACCGGGCGGCACCAAGCATCTGGGCTCCGACCAGTCGCACGCCTGGGTGGGGGCCTGGCTCGGCCCGGCGCATGGCTGGGTGGACCTCGACCCCACCAACGACCTGGTGGTGCGCGACGAGCATGTGGTGCTGGGCTGGGGCCGGGACTTCCACGACATCTCGCCGCTGCGCGGCATCATCCTGGGTGGCGGCCGGCACAGCCTGGAGGTGGCGGTGGACCTCACCCCCGCCTGAGCGGGGCACGCCACACCGCCTCTTGACCACCCGCACCCTGCAACGGCAACGCCCGCGCCCTATTTCCATCGCGAGGCCGCCCCGCGCCACCGCCCGCCATGGCCTGCGCCGTGCCGGCCAAGAACAGCAGGAGATGTTCCATGGCGGCCGCTCCGCCCAGCCCGTCGGCGTCGCCCGGCACTCTGCTTCCGCCCGGACGCGACACCGCACTGGATGTCTGGCGCGGCCTGGCGCTGATCACGATCTTCATCAACCATGTCTCCGGCAACATCCTGGAGAATGTGACGCACAAGAATTTCGGCTTCTCGGACGCGGCCGACCTGTTCGTGATGTTCGCCGGCTACGCCGCGGCGGCCGCCTATTTCAGCCGCTATGCCATCGGCCAGCGGCTCGCCGTCTCGCTCAAGGTGGCCAGCCGCGCGGTCAGGCTCTACACCACGCACCTGGCGCTGGTGGTGCTGGGGGGCGCGGTGTTCGCGCTCGGCGTCATCCGCACGGGCGATTTCGGCCTGTTCTCCGTCATCGCGCTGGAGCCGCTGATGATGGACCCGGCCGAGGCGCTGGTCTCCGCCGTCACCCTCGCCTACCAGCCCGGCTTCCTGAACATCCTGCCGCTCTACTTCGTGCTGATCGGCATGCTGCCGCTGCTGCTGTTCGTGGCCTCGCGCGGCCTGTCGCTGGCGGTGGTGCTCTCGGCGGCGCTCTACACGGCGGCGGGGCTCACCGGCACCAACCTGCCCGCCTACCCGCTGCCCGGCGGCTGGTTCTTCAATCCGCTCTCCTGGCAGTTCCTGTTCGTCATCGGCTTCGCGCTGGGGGCGCGGCGCAACCGGCTGGGCGCCGCCATGCCCTATCACCGTGGCGCCTGGTGGGCGGCGCTGGCCTATCTGGTGCTGGCGCTGGTGGTGATGCGCGGCCCCGGCCTGCCGCCGGCCGGCTGGATCCCGCTGCTGCCGGATTTCCTGACGGTGCCGGAGAAGCAGTTCCTGTCCGTGCCGCGGCTGCTGCATGTCCTGGCGCTGTGCTACGTGGTGGCGCACTCGCCGCTGCAGGGCTGGGCGCGCGGCCTGCCGGGGCGCCACCCGCTGGCGATGATGGGGCGCCATTCGCTGCCGGTGTTCTGCACCGGGCTCGTGGTCAGCATCACCGGCGTGGCGCTGAAGCAGACGGGCTTCGACGGTCCGGTGTTCGACATCGCCTATGTCACCGCCGGGGTCGCCACCCAGATGCTGGTAGCGCGGCTGCTGAGCCTCACCGAGAAGCGGCGCGGCGGCAGCCCGGCCGGCCTGCCGGCCGCGGTGCAGCCTTCCTGATGCGGGCCGGCCGGAGAATGGCGGCGCTGATCGGCGCCGCGCTGCTGGCGGCGGCCCCCGCCCGGGGCCAGGCGCCGCCGCCGGTCGGCACCGACAACGTCCCCGCCGCCTGCACCGTGCCGGACGAGTTGCGCGACCTCGGCCGCCCCCTGCCGCGCATGGCCGGGCTGCTGAAGGAGAAGCGGCCCATCCGCATCCTGGCCATCGGCTCCTCCACCACGGCGGGGGCGGGGGCCTCCTCCCCCAGCCATGCCTATCCGCCGCGGCTGAAGGCGGCGCTGGAGCGGCTGCTGCCCGGCATCGCGGTGACGGTGCGCAACAACGGCGTGGGTGGCGAGGTGGCCTCCACCACCCTGGCCCGCATGCGCGTCTCGGTGGAGGAGTGGCAGCCGGACGTGGTGCTGTGGCAGCTCGGCACCAACGACGCGCTGCGCGGCATCACCCCCCAGGCCTTCACCCAGGTGCTGCGCGAGGGGGTGGAGCTGGTGCAGCGGCGCGGGCTCGACCTGGTGCTGATCGACCCGCAATCCTTCCCCGGCATCCGCGACGCCGACCGCTACGAGGATTTCGTCGAGGGCATCGCCGCCGTGGCGGCGGAGAAGCGGCTGCCGCTGATGCGGCGCTACACCATCATGCGCTTCTGGCAGGCGCTGCCGCAGCCGGTGCTGATGCTCTCGGCCGACGGCTTCCACATGAACGACCTTGGCTACCAGTGCATGGCCGAGGTGCTGGCGGGCGGCATCGCCCGCCGCGTGACGGCGGCGGACTGAAGGCCCGCCGCCGGCCTCGCCTCAGTTCGAGCCGGCCAGGAAGCGCGCCGCCGCCTCCGCCAGGACCTCGATGCCGAGCGCCAGATCCTCCTCCTTCGTGTCCTCCGCCCAGTGGTGGCTGATGCCGCCGATGGAGGGGACGAACATCATCGCCGCCGGCATCACCTTGGCGATGTACTGCGCGTCGTGCCCGGCGCCGCTCGGCATCACCTGCCAGGCGCCCGGGGCCAGCGCCTCGGCCGCGGCCGAGAGGGCGCGCATCATCCCCTCGTCGCACAGCGCGGGGGTGGCCTTGGCGACGCTGACCAGCGTGGTCTCGCAGCGCTCGCGGCGGTTGCTCTCCTGCACCAGCCTGCGCAGCCCCGCCTCCATCTCGCGCAGCCTGTCCATCGACACGTCGCGGAACTGGAACAGCACGTCGGCGCGGCCGGGGATGATGCTGGGCGCGCCCGGCTCCAGCGTGATGCGCCCCGTGGTCCAGGTGCTGCGCTCGCCGCAGAAGCGCGGGAACTCGGCGTCGATGGCGGCGAGCAGGCGCACGGCGGCGAGGCCGGCATCGCGCCGCTCGGCCATGGTGGTGCCGCCCGCATGGTCCTGCTGCCCCTCCACCAGCAGCCGCCACTGCCAGATGGCGACGATGCCGCTGACGACACCGACCTGAAGCCCGGCCCGCTCCAGCTGCGTGCCCTGCTCGATATGCATCTCGAAGAAGCCCTTGTAGCGGGCCGGGTCGATCCGCAGGCGCGGCAGGCCCTCCAGCCCGGCCGCCTTCAGCGCCGCGCGCAGCGGCGTGCCGTCCGTGCGGTTGCGGCTGCGGTCGATCTCCTCCTCGGAGAGTTCGCCGATGATGGAGCGGCTGCCGAGGAAGCCGCCCTCGAAATGCCCCTCCTCGTCGGCGAAGGCGCAGACATCGACGGGCAGGCCGGCGCGGGCCAGCGCGAGGCCCGCCACCACGCCGAGCGCGCCATCCAGCCAGCCCGCCTCGTTCTGGCTCTCGATATGGCTGCCGACCAGCAGGTGCGGCCCCGCCCCCTTGTGCCGGCCGAAGACGTTGCCGATGCCGTCGATCGAGGCCTCCAGCCCCACCGCCTCCATCTGCCGCATCAGCCAGCGGCGGGATTCCATGTCCTGCGGCGAGTAGGTCGGGCGATGCACGCCGGTCCTGAACGCGCCGATCCGGCGCAGTTCGTGCAGGTCCTGGAGGAAGCGGGCGGAATCAGTCTGGGGCATGGTCTCATCCGGCGAGGTCAGGATTGGGCAAGGTCTGGCTGTCGGGCTTTCTCGCAAGAGCCGTGCCGGCCAGCATGGACCGGGAAGCGCGCGCCGGGAACTACCGGCGCCGCCGCCCGAGGATACCGAGGCCGAGCATCAGCCCCAGCGCCAGCACGGCCGAGGCCAGGATGGCACCCAGCGCCCACCAGAAGCCGCCCGCTGCCTCGGTGCCGGGCAGATCGGTGGTGTTCATGCCGAAGATGCCGGCGATGAGGCTGGGCGGCAGCAGCAGGGCGGTCAGGATCGACAGCACCAGCAGGCGCCGGTTGGCCTCCTCCGCGACCAGCGAGGCCAGCTCGTCCTGGGCGATGCGGCCACGGTCCTGCAAGCCCTGGGTCACGCGCAGCGCCATGCGGAGCCGGCGTTCCATCAGTGCCGGCGCATGGCCGGCGGCCTCCAGCCAGCCGCCGGGCGCCTCGGCCAGCTCCTCATAGGCCAGGGCCAGCGGCTCGATGCGCCGGTGCAGCAGCAGCGCCGCGCGGCGCAGGCCGGAAAGCTCCGCGCGGCGGTCATCCTCGCCCCGCAGCAGCTCCTCCTCGATCCGGTTCAGTTGTGCCGCGATGCCGGCGCCGCAGCGCCCGACGCCGGCCAGCACCTCGCGCAGGATGCTGTCCCAGCGCGCCGCCGGCCCGGCGCCCGGCATGGCCACGATGCCGCGGTGATGCGTCGCCCGCATCGGATGCCGCCGCGCGGTGATCAGCAGCGCCGGCGTCAGCGCCACGGTCAGCAGCCCCATCCGCTGCGGGTCGGGCTCCGCCCCGTCATCGTGGTGGAAATCCGGCACCGCGCCGGACAGCACGCCCTCGCGCAGTTCCAGGTGCGGCGCCTCGGCCCGCTCCAGCAGCGCCTCCACCGCGAAGGGCGGCAGCGCGCGCGGGGCGTGGGTGGCCAGGGATTGCAGGAAGGGCCGGGCGCGGGTGTCGGTCAGGTCGAGGTGCAGCCACAGGCCGCCCCCCTCGGGGTGCCGCCGCAGCAGCGCATCGACGGCCGCCTCGTCGAGCGGCGCGTCGCTGTCCGGGTGCCATCCCCAGATCAGGCCGTAGCCGCGAGGCGGCCTGATGGCGGGCGCATCGATCATGCGGCGGAATCTCTCCCCGGCCATGCCACGGCGCAGGGAAGCCCAGGCCATGGCGGAAGGCAATCCGCCCCATGGTGGGCGGCGCGCCGGCGCGGCAAGAACTTTCCATGTCCGGCCCGCGACGGCGCCCGCCTGGCGGCCTCAGCGCGATTCCAGCGTCAACCCGCCATCGACCACCACGGTCTGCCCCGTCACCATCGCCGCCCCCGCGAGCAGGAAGCCGATGACCTCGGCCAGGTCCTCCGGCTGGCAGCGGCGCTTGAGCAGCGCCTTGTTGGCCGAGGCCGCGCGGCGCTCCTCCGTCCATTCCACCATCCAGGAGGAATCGACCGCGCCCGGCGCCACCGCGTTCACCCGCACCTCGGGCGCCAGGCCACGCGCCAGGTTCTTGGTCAGGCTGACCACGCCGGCCTTGGTGGCGCCATAGGCCATCGAGCTGCCGGGGCTGTCGAGCCCGGCGATGGAGGCGACGTTGACGATGGCCCCGCGCGCCGCCTTCAGCGCCGGCGCCGCCGCCTTGGCGCAGCGGAACACGCCGAGCAGGTTCACCTGCAGCACCGTCTGCCACAGTTCCTCGGTCAGCCGCTCCAGCGCGGAGGGCGGAATCAGGCTGCTGGTGCCGGGGGTGCCGGCGTTGTTCACCAGGAAGTCCAGCCGCCCGCCGAGATCGGCCACCGCCTGCTCCACCATGCGCGGTCCGTCCGCCGCGTCGCCCACATTGCCGGGGGCGGAGAGCACGTCATGGCCGGCGGCGCGCAGCTCGGCCACCACCTGGGCGCCGCGCGGGTCGTCGGCCAGGTGGTTGATGGCGACGCGGCAGCCGCCCGCGGCCAGCAGCTTCACCGTGGCGAGGCCGATGCCGGAGGCGCCCCCCGTCACCAGCGCCGTGCGGCCGGAGAGTTCGTAGCGGATCATGTGGGCTCCTTGCTGGGCGAATGCGCGTATCCGGCCATCGGGCCGATCGCGCGGAAGGCGCGCTTGAGGGCGAGCAGCCGGCGGTCCCGCTCGGCCAGGATGGCGGCGGGATCGTAATCCTCTCCCGGGGGGCCCCAGTCGTAGAGGCCGCGCCCGGCCATGACGCCGGTGCGGCCCTTGGCCAGCGCGGCGTCCAGCGTGGTGCTGTGGCCGCTCGGCGTGGGCGGCGTGTACATGCGGTTGGCCAGCGCCTGGGCGGAGAGCGGCAGGCCGGTGAGATCGCCCTTGGCCATCTGCCCCAGCAGCAGCATCCGCAGCGCGAGGCCGTGGATGATCGCCTCGTCGATCTCCTGCGGCGTGGCGTAGCCCTCGTCCATCAGCCGGTAGCATTCGAGGGAGAGCGCCGATTGCAGCCGGTTGGCGATGTAGCCGGGCAGGAAGCGGCGCATCACCAGCGGCACCTTGCCCATGGCGGCGAGCATGGCGCGCACCTCCTCCAGCAGCGCCTCCGGGCATTCCGGGCTGCCGACGAGGTCGACCAGGTCGACGAGATAGGGCGGCGTGTACCAGTGCATGATGATGGCGCGCGGCAGCCGCGCCGCCGGCATCAGCGGGAAGACGTCGAGATAGGAGGTGTTGCTGGCGAGGATGGCGCCGGGCGGCATCAGCCGGTCCAGTTCGGCGTAGAGGGCGCGCTTCGGATCGGGCTTCTCGATGATCGCCTCGATCACCAGCTCCGCCTCCGCCACCGTCTCGGCGAGTCCCTCATGCAATGTGACGCGGGCGCGGAGCTCCTCCGCCGAGAGGCCGCCCGCCTCGCCGGCGGCCTCCAGCGTGGCGCGGGCCTTCTCCATCAGCCCAGGCGCACGGGCCAGCGCCTCGGCGCTGGTATCGGTCAGCGTCACGCGGTGGCCGCCGATGGCGAAGACCAGCGCCAGCGCATGGCCCATCAGCCCGGCGCCAATGATGGCGATGTTCATGGGGTTCAGCCTTCCGGGGTCCAGGGCTCGGGCGCGCGGTGGTCGATGCCGGTCATCACCTCCACCACCACCGTCTCGTCCGATGCCATCGCCTCGCGCAGGGCGGGGCCGATCTGCTCCGGCCGCTCGACGCGGATGCCGCGCAGGCCGAAGCCGGCGGCCAGCGCGCAGAAATCGGTGTGCTCGCCGAAGCGCAGCAGCGTGCCCGCCACCTCCGGCCGGTTGCCGGCGGCGCGCACCAGGTTGGGCCAGCCCTGGCCGAAGCCCTGGTTGTTGTTCACCACCAGCGTCACCGCGATGCCGCGGCGCTTGGCCGTCTCCAGCTCGGTGAGGTGGTAGTAGAGCGCGCCGTCGCCGCTGTAGCAGACCACCTTGCGCGCCCCCGCCGCGCATTTCGCGCCGAGCGAGGCCGGGAAGGCCCAGCCCAGCGAGCCGGCGGCGCGGAGATATTGCTGCCCCGTGCCGTTGAACTCGATGAGCGTGCCGGTCCAGATGCCGGAATAGCCGGTATCGGCCACCAGGATGCCATCCTCCGGCAGGGCGGCGGAGATCTCGGCGCAGAGCCTGGCGGGGTCGATCGGCGCCGCGTCGCTCGCCAGGCGCGGCGCCATCTCCTGCCGCCACGCCGCCACCAGGGCGGCGGCCTCGTCGAGGAAGGCGCTGTTGCGCTCCGGCGTGCCGAGCACCTCCAGCAGCGCCTCCAGCGTCGCGCGCGGGTCGCCGCAGACGGAGATCTCCGCCGGGCAGCGGTCCAGCTCCAGCGGGTCGGCGTCGATCTGCACGATGGGCGTGCCGGGCGCGGGCACGCGCCAGGCATGGGTCACCTGGTCGCCGCCGTCGCTTCCCACCATCAGCACCAGCCCGGCGCCATGCACCACCTTGTTGGCCGGCGGCGCCGAATAGCTGCCGACGACGCCGACATGCAGCCGGTGCCGCGTCGGCACCAGCCCGCGCGCGCCGAGGCTGGTGGCGACCGGCGCCTGGAGGCGCGCGGCCAGTTCCATCAGCTCCGCGCCGCAGCCCGAGAGGGCGGCGCCGTCGCCGGCGACGATGGCGATTCGCGGCTCCTCCAGCAGGCGGCGGGCGAGGCGCGCCACGTCGCCCGCATCGGCCACGGGGCGGTGGCGCGGCGCGGTCCAGGCGGAAAGGTCGGCCGCCTCGGCGCCGGTGTCGCCCTGCTCGACGATCTCGGCCATCAGCCCGTTCAGGTCGAGATGCACCGGGCGCGGCGGCGCGGCGGTGGCGGCGGCCCAGCCCTGGCGGAACAGGCGCGGCAGGTCGGAGGCCGCCTCCACCGCCATGCCCGCCTTGGTGACAGGGGCGAAGAGCGGCGCGTGCGCCACCTCCTGATAGGCGTTGCGGTGCTGGGCATGGGGCGGCTTGCGGCCGGTCAGCGCCAGCATCGGCACGCGGCCGAGCCAGGCATCCTGCAGCGCCGCCGCCAGGTTGGCCGCGCCCACCGACTGCGCGGCGACGATGCCGGGCCGGCCCGAGACGCGGGCATAGCCATCGGCCATGTAGGCGGCGCCCTTTTCCGAGTGCGCCAGCACCGGCTGCACCCCTTGCGCCTCCAGCGCCATCAGCGTCGGCCGCAGCACGGCGTCGATGAAGAAGACATGGCTCTGGCCGGAGCGCGCGATGCTGCGCGCCAGCCACTCCCACCCTTTCAGGCTCATGGCGTCGTTTCTTCCCGTTTCCTCATGGGCGGTCAGCCTGCCCCCGGGTGGCGGCGCCGGCAACCCCTCCGGCCTGCCATGTGAAGCCCGTGCTTGCCTTTGCCGCCCCCCTCCGCTACCGCCCCGCCATCCCATGACCCAGCCCAGCACCCTTCCCGACCGCCGGGATGCAGGTCCAAAGCCCGAGCTGCGGGCGGAGGATTTCGACTTCGCCCTGCCCGAGGCGCTGATCGCCC
>NZ_JCACVY010000162.1:0-10258 GCF_058833935.1 Roseomonas sp. TS2
AGGAGCACGAGCGCGCGCTCGCCATCCTCGGCCGCCAGCCCTCCCTCACCGAGCTCGGCATCTTCTCGGTGATGTGGTCCGAGCACTGCTCCTACAAGTCCAGCCGCGTCTGGCTGCGGCAGCTGCCCACCAAGGCCCCCTGGGTGATCCACGGGCCGGGCGAGAATGCCGGCGTCATCGACATCGGCGAGGGGCTGGCCGCCATCTTCAAGATGGAGAGCCACAACCACCCGAGCTTCATCGAGCCCTACCAGGGCGCGGCCACGGGTGTCGGCGGCATCCTGCGCGATGTCTTCACCATGGGCGCGCGGCCCATCGCCAACCTCAACGCGCTGCGCTTCGGCGACCCGTCGCTGCCCAAGACGCGGCAGGTGCTGGATGGCGTGGTGCGCGGCATCGGCGGCTACGGCAATTGCGTGGGCGTGCCCACCGTGGGCGGCGAGGTGAACTTCCACCCCGCCTACAACGGCAACCCGCTGGTCAACGCCATGACCGTCGGCATCGCGCCGCGCGACCGCATCTTCCTCAGCGCCGCCGCCGGCATCGGCAACCCGGTGGTCTATGTCGGCTCCAAGACGGGCCGCGACGGCATCCACGGCGCCACCATGTCCTCCGCCGAGTTCAGCGCCGACAGCGAGGAGAAGCGCCCCACCGTCCAGGTCGGCGACCCCTATGCGGAGAAGCTGCTGATCGAGGCCTGCATGGAGCTGATGGCGACCGACGTCATCGTCGCCATCCAGGACATGGGGGCGGCCGGCCTCACCTCCTCCTCCGTCGAGATGGCGGGCAAGGGCGGCGTCGGCATCGAGCTGGTGCTGGACGACGTGCCCCAGCGCGAGGCGGGCATGAGCGCCTACGAGATGATGCTCTCCGAGAGCCAGGAGCGCATGCTGATGATCCTGAAGCCCGGCCAGGAGCACGTGGCCGAGGCGATCTTCCGCAAGTGGGAGCTGGATTTCGCCGTCATCGGCCACCTGACCGACACGGGCCGCATCGTCATCCGCCACAAGGGCGCGCTGGAGGCGGACATCCCGCTGGCGCCGCTGGAGAGCGAGGCGCCGCTCTACCACCGCCCCACCGCCGAGACGCCGAAGCAGCCGGTGCTGGACGCCGCGCAGGTGGCGGACCCGGCGGGCATCGCCCCCGCGCTCCTCACCCTGATCGGCTCGCCCGACCTCTGCTCGCGCCGCTGGATCTGGGACCAGTATGACAGCACGGTGGGCGGCCAGACGGTGAAGCGCCCCGGCGCCGCCGATGCCGCCATCGTCCGGCTGGAGGACAGCGCCCGGGCTCTCGCCATGACCACGGACTGCACCCCCCGCTACTGCGCCGCCGACCCCGAGGAGGGCGGCCGCCAGGCGGTGGCCGAGGCGTGGCGCAACATCACCGCCACCGGCGCCCTGCCGCTCGCCATCACCGACAACATGAACTTCGGCAACCCCGAGAAGCCGGAGATCATGGGCCAGTTCGCCGCCGCCGTGCGCGGCATGGCCTCGGCCTGCACCGCGCTCGACTTCCCCGTCGTCTCCGGCAACGTCTCGCTCTACAACGAGACGGAGGGCCGCGGCATCCTCCCCACCCCCGCCATCGGCGCGGTGGGCGTGATCGAGGATGCGGCCAGGGCCGTGGGCTACGCGCTGAAGCCTGGCCAGGAGATCGTGCTGGTGGGCGAGACGAAGGGCTGGCTCGGCCAGTCCCTCTGGCTGCGCGAGATCGCGGGCCGCGAGGAGGGCGCGCCGCCGCCGGTCGACCTCGCCGCCGAGCGCCGCCATGGCGATTTCGTCCGCGCGCAGATCCTCGCCGGCACCGTGGCCGGCTGCCACGACCTGGCCGATGGCGGGCTGCTGGTGGCGCTGGCCGAGATGGCGATGGAAGGCGGAACCGGCGCCACGCTGGAGCCGGCGCCCGGGGAAACGCTGACGGGGGGCATCCCTCCGCACGCCTTCTGGTATGGCGAGGACCAGGGCCGCTACCTGCTGGCCACCACCGACGCGGCGGCGCTGCTGGCGGCCGCGCAGGCCGCCGGCGTGCCGGCCCGCCGCATCGGCCGCGCCGGGGGTGGGGACTTGGTTGTGCCGGGCGCCGACGCCATATCGGTGGCGCGCCTGCGGGAGGCGCATGAGCGCTTCCTGCCCGGCCTGATGGCCCGCTAACCTTGCCTCGTTAACCTTGCAGTGCCCCGCAACGAAGGAGACCCCGCATGGCGATGCCGGCAGCCGAGATTGAAGCCCTGATCAAGGCGGCCCTGCCGGACGCGCAGGTGACGATCGAGGACCTCGCGGGGGATGGCGACCACTACGCCGCCACCGTGGTGTCCGAGGCGTTCCGCGGCCGTTCCCGCGTGCAGCAGCACCAGCTCGTCTACGCGGCGCTCCAGGGCCGCATGGGCGGGGCGCTGCACGCCCTCGCCCTGCAGACCTCCGCCCCGCAAGCGGCCTCCTGAGGAATTTCCCGATGAGCAACCCGACCTTCGACCGCATCCAGTCCGAGATCACCGAGAACCCGGTGGTGCTCTACATGAAGGGCACGCCGGTCTTCCCGCAATGCGGCTTCAGCGCCCGCGTGGTGCAGATCCTCTCCCACGTCGGCGTGCCCTTCAAGGGCGTGAACGTGCTGGAGGATGCCGAGATCCGCGAGGGCATCAAGGCCTTCACCAACTGGCCGACCATCCCGCAGCTCTACGTCAAGGGCGAGTTCGTCGGCGGCTGCGACATCATCATGGAGATGTTCCAGAACGGCGAGCTGACCGCGCTGCTCGACGAGAAGGGCATCCCGCACCAGGCCGCGGCCTGAGCGGTGCGCCCGGGCCCCGCACGGCCCTGGGCTGGAACGCCGGCGCCCGCCCCGGATGACGGGGCGGGCGTTTTCATGTCCGGAACGCGCCTTCACAGCCGGCCAACCGGCCGCCACCTCTGGCGTTGCCCAGAGCGGGGGAGGCGCCTCCCCCCGGCACACCGCACCGGAAGGCCCGCATGACCCGCGACGACACCCGCACCCTGCTGAACCTGGTGCTGCCCATCCTGCAGCCGCTGGCCGGCGCCATGGCGCCGGTCTTCGGCATCGGCCACACCATGGCCGAGATGTCGGCCCGCAGCCAGACGCCGGTGGTGCCGGCGGGCTATGCCTTCTCCATCTGGGGGGTGATCTTCGCCCTCGGCATCGCCTGGGGCATCTGGCAGCTCCTCCCCTCCGGCGGGCGGAACAGCCTGGCGGCGCGCCGGCTGGGCTGGCCGCTGGCCGCCGCCTTCGCCTGCTCGAACCTCTGGATGGTGGTGGCGGCGCTGACCGAGAATGGCTGGCACCTCGTGCTGATCATCCTGCTGATGCTGGCCGCCAGCCTCACCGCCTTCTTCATCAACCGCCGCCTGCCGGCCCATGCGGGCGGCCCGGCCTGGCCGGAGCGCTGGATCATCCGCCCGCTGGTGGGGCTGATGGCCGGCTGGGTCTCCGTGGCCAGCTTCGCCAACATCGCGGGGGCGGCGCGGATCAGCGGCGCCATCCAGCCGGACGGCGCGGGCGAGACCCTGGCGGCGGTGCTGATCCTGCTCGCCGCGGGGGGGCTGGTGCTGGGGGTGCTGTGGGCGGCGCAGGGCTCGCCCTGGTACGCGGCGGCGGTGGCCTGGGCGCTGGTGGGCATCCTCTACGCCAACACGGTGGAGCGGGAGTTCGACGCGGCCGTCGCGGCCGTCTCGTTGGGGCTGCTGGCGGTGGTGCTGGCGATGGCCTGGCAGCGGGCGCGCTTCGCCCGCACCGGCCCCCAGCCGGCCCCATGATGCGCCCGGGGCGCGCCTCCCGGATGAAGACGCGCCCCGGGATCGCGGGCCTGGCCGCCTCAGCCGAGGCGCGGGCCGGTGCCGAAGCCGCCCTGGGCCGAGGCGCTGTTGCCCACGGGGCCGGGGACACGGCCGGTGGCGTTGTGCCGCTCGGTGGTGCTCACCGAGGCCACCAGCGGGCTGCCGCTGGGCGAGGCGCTCTGGCCCACATTGGCCGGCAGGCCGCGCTCGGAGGCCTGCGTCGTCGCCATGGAGTAGGCGAAGGGGCTGCCGGTGATGGGGGTGTTGTTCACGTTGTCGAACAGGTCGGCCGCCATCGACAGGCCGGGGGCGGCCACCGTCAGGCCGGCGGCCAGGAACAGGGCGCGGAAAGCGGAAACGTTGCGCATGATCTTGTCTCTCATCTCGTGTGTTGCTCAGGCTCTGGCGGGATCGCCCACCGTCGCAGAGAGAGATGGGCCCCCAGCGGCATCATCAAAACTGCTAAATAAATGATCGAACCCATCAGCCGGAGAGATGGATGATCGACCCCCTGACGCTCGACCAGCTGCGCGTCCTGGTGGCCGTGGCGGAGACGGGCAGCTTCTCGGCGGCGGCGCGGCGGCTGCGGCGGGTTCAGTCGGCGGTCAGCCAGTCGATCCAGGCGCTGGAGGGCACGCTGCGCCTCTCCCTGTTCGACCGCACCGGCCGGCGCCCCACGCCCACCGAGGCGGGGCGCGTCATCATCGAGGATGCGCGGCTGATGCTGAAGCAGGCCGAGGTGCTGCGCGCCCGCGCCGACAGCATCACGGGCGGGCTGGAACCGGAGCTGACCATCGCCATCAACCCGCTGATGCCCCCCGCTCCCGCCATGGAGGCGCTGAAGGCGCTGCGGCAGGAATTCCCCAACCTGCCGGTGACGCTGCTGACCGAGGGGCTGAGCTCTCCCGAGCGCCACCTGCGGGACGGCACGGTGCGGCTGGCCATCTATCCGGTGGAGGCGGTCGGGCCGATGGAGCTGGCGGTGGACTTCCTGATGAACGTGCCGATGATTCCGGTGGTGGCCGCCGGCCACCCGCTGGCCCGGCTGGAAGGCCCCCTGGCGCGGGAGGAACTCGCCATGCATGTCCAGCTGGTGCTGACCGATGGCGGGCCGAAGAGCAACTGGTCACGCGGCGTGATCAGCCCGCAGCACTGGCGCTTCGCCGACCTCAACACCCGGCTGGCCTTCCTGCTGGAGGGCTTCGGCTGGTGCAACATGCCAGAGCACATGGTGGCCGCGCATGTCGCCGAGGGGCGCCTCAAGCGGCTGCATCTGTTCGAGGAGAACGGCTTCGCCATCCCGCTGCATGTGGTGCATGAGCGCAGCCGGCCGCCCGGCGTCGCCGGGCGGTGGCTGGTCAACCGGATGCGCCAAGCCCTGGCCCATCACGGCGTCCAGCCCCTGGCGGCGGCCTGAGCGCCGCGCATGCGGAAAGGGCGCCCCGCCGTCCGGCGGGGCGCCCTTTCAGAGAACATCGCGCCTGCCCGGGCCTGAGCCCGGAGGCTGCCTCAGCCGAGGCGCGGGCCGGTACCGAAGCCGCCCCGGGCCGAGGCGCTGTTGCCCACGGGGCCGGGGACGCGGCCGGTGGCGTTGTGCCGCTCGGTGGTGGTCACCGAGGCCACCAGCGGGCTGCCGCTGGGCGAGGCGCTCTGGCCCACATTGGCCGGCAGGCCGCGCTCGGAGGCCTGCGTCGTCGCCATGGAGTAGGCGAAGGGGCTGCCGGTGATGGGGGTGTTGTTCACGTTGTCGAACAGGTCGGCCGCCATCGAGAGGCCGGGGGCGGCCACCGTCAGGCCGGCAGCCAGGAACAGGGCGCGGAAAGCGGAAACGTTGCGCATGATCGTGTCTCTCATCTCGTGTGTTGCTTAGGCTCTGGCGGGGAGCCCCGCCGTTGACGAGAGAGATATACCGATCGGTATACTGTCAGAACCCCTTTAAAATCGATAGTACCGATCGGTTCAACTGATAGATCAGCGCCTTCCCGCACCGCCGGCGCAGCCCACGGCTCAGGCCAGGGGGGGATTGCCGCCGCCCGCCGATGGGTGGAGGCTGACGCGCGCAGAGCCCCAGCAGAGCCCCAGCCAGGATGCCCGCGCCATGACCCTCTCCTACGCGCCGCCCGCCTACACCACCCAGCACTGGCAGGTGACCAAGCCCGCCGCGCGCGGCGGGCGCGGCATCGTCGCCAGCCAGAGCCGGGCGGCGGCGGAGGCCGGCGTGGCGGTGCTGGAGGCCGGCGGCAACGCGGCGGATGCCGCCGTGGCCACCGCCTTCGCCCTGGCCGCGATGGAGCCGTGGAATTCCGGCCTGGGCGGCATCGGCTTCGCGCTGGTGCACAAGGCCGGCAGCCCGGCGGCGGAGCTGGTGGATTTCGGGCCCGTCGCCCCCGCCGCCAGCGACCCGGCGGACTACCCGCTGACGGGGCGGATGAAGCAGGACCTGTTCGCCTGGCCGGAGGTGCAGGGGGACCGCAACATCCATGGCCCGCTCTCCTTCGCCATCCCCTCCTCGGTGGCGGGCTACGCCACGCTGGCCGAGCGCTTCGGCAGCGGCATGGCGCTCTCCGAGCTGCTGGGGCCGGCCATCGCGCTGGCCCGGCGCGGCCTGCCGCAGGACTGGTACACCACGCTGAAGGTGGCCAACTCCGCCAAGGTGCTGCGCCTCTACCCCGAGAGCGCGCGCATCTACCTGCCCGACGGCTTGCCCCCCGTGGCGCCCTACCAGGGCGCGCCCGGCTTCTTCCCGCTCGGCCGCCTGCCGGAGACGCTGGAGCGGCTGCGCGACGCCGGCTGGCGCGACTTCTACGAGGGCGAGATCGCCGCCTCCATCGCGGCCGACGTGGCGGCGATGGGCGGGCGCCTCTCGGCCGCCGACCTCGCCGGCTGCCAGGTGCGCATCCGCCCGGCGCTCGGCATCCCCTGGCGCGGCGGGCTGGTGCTGCAGGGGGCGGGCGGGCTGACCGCGGCGCCCACCCTGGCCCGCGTGGTGGCGGAGATGGCTCGGCTGGACCCCGGCGCCACGCCGGACGCCGCCTGGTTCAGCGCCCTCTCCAAGACCATGCGCGCCGCCTATGCCGAGCGCCTCGCGGGCCTCGGCGCCGCCGCGCCGCCGCCCGAGCCGGCCGAGACCTGCACCACCCACCTGACCGTGGTGGATGCCGCGGGCAACATGGTGGCGATGACCACCACCCTGCTCTCTTCCATGGGCAGCCGCGTGGTGCTGCCCGGCAGCGGCGTGCTGATGAACAACGGCATGATGTGGTTCGACCCGACGCCCGGCTCGGCCAACGCCATCCGCCCCGGCGCGCGGCCGCTGTGCAACATGTGCCCGGTCACGGTCTCGGACGGAAGCGGGCCGGTGATGGCGCTCGGCGCCTCGGGCGGGCGGCGCATCCTGGCCTCGGTCTACCAGATGCTGGCCTTCGCGCTGGATTTCGGCATGGCGCCGGAGGCGGCGGCGCACCACCCGCGCATCGACGTCTCCGGCCCCGACACCACCACCGCCGACCGCCGCCTGCCGGCCGACACGCTGGCGGCGCTGGAGGCGCAGGGGGGCCTGACCACGGTGGAGCACGCCGTGCTGCCGGTGAACTTCGCCTGTCCCAACCTGATCGTCCGCGAGGGCGAGGGCTTCGCCGGCATCAGCGACGTGATGACACCCTGGTCGGCGGCGGTGGCGGCGCGCTAATCCGCCCGGAAGCTCTCCGGCCGCTCGACGCCGAGTTCGTGGCCCTTGGCGTCGAAGGCGGCCTCGTAGACGGCGGTGAGGCGGGTCTTGGGCGTGCCGTCGGCATAGTGGGCGCCGGTCGGGATGTTGGCGGCCTCCGTGCCGATGGCGGCCAGCTCGGTCGCCTGCGCGGCCAGCCCCTCGGCGTGCATCATCTCCAGCAGCAGCCGCGCCTCGGTCTGCGCCAGCTGCTCCTCCAGCGTGGCGATGCGCCGCTCCCGCGTGGCCAGCGTGTCGCGCAGCGCGGTGGCCCTGCGGGCCAGCGCCTCGGCCGCCTCTTCCAGCGCCTGCAGCACCGGCCGGGCGGCGAGGGCGATGGGGGTGGGGTTCGCGTCGGGCATCCGGACCTCTTGCCGATGGTGGGGCGGGCGGAGGCATAGAGCAGACGCCCGCCGGGTGGGAACACCCGCGCGGGTGACGATGTGCGGCGGGGCGCCCTCAGGCCGTGGCGAGCAGCGCCACGCCGAGCGAGATCAGCCCGATCGCCGCGATCTTCTGCCCGCCCAGCGATTCGCCGAACAGGAAGTGGCCGACCAGGGCAATGACCACGTAGGAGGCGGCGGTGCAGGGCAGCGCCACGCTCATCGGGATCTTGCGCAGCGCCACGATGTAGAGCATCGCCGCGCCGCCGTAGCAGCCGAGGCCGATGATGGTCTGCCAGCGGAAGAGCTGGACGAGGAAATTGCCCTCGCCCAGCGTGCCCGCCTTCAGCAGCACCTGGCCGATGAGCGAGGTGAGGATGGCGGCGGCGAGGACCAGCCAGTACAGCGTCAGCGGCGCCGTCACGGCGCGGCCCGCTCCAGCCGGGGCGCCTCGGGGGCGGCGCCGGCCGGCATGGCGCGCGCCGGGTGCAGCTCGCGCACCACGCCCTGCGGCTTGCCGTTGGCGGAGAGGAAGGCGCGGCCGAGATACTCGCCCATCACGCCGAGGATCAGGAACTGCACGCCGGCGATCAGCAGCGTCACGGTCATCACCGAGGCCCAGCCGGAGGGCGTGTCGTTGGTCAGCGCCTCGATGATGGTGAAGATGGCGCCGAGCACGCCGAGCAGGCCCATCGCCACGCCGGCGAACATCGCCAGCCGCAGCGGCATCAGCGAGAAGTTGGTGGCGAGGTTCAGCCAGAGGCGGATCAGCCGGCGCAGCGTGTAGTTGCTGCGGCCCTCCATGCGCGCCAGGTGCATCACCTCGATGCTGTCGATGCGCTGCGTCACCTGCATCACCAGCCCGTCGATATAGGGGTAGGGGCCGGTGTAGCGGGCGACCTCGCGCACCACGAGCGCCGACATGCAGCGGAAGGAGGAGAGGTAGAGGCCCTCCGGCTTGTCCATCAGCTGGTCCGCCACCCAGTTGGCGAAGCGGCTGCCGAGGTTGCGCCAGCCCTCGTGCTCCTTCTTGGCGTAGCGTGTGTAGACCACGTCCCAGCCGCCGAGCCGGGCGTGGTCGTAGAGCTTGACCACCTCCTCGGGCGGGTTCTGCAAATCGTCGTCCATGGTGATGACGTAGCTGCCGCGGGCATGGCGCAGCCCGGTCATGACCGCGTTGTGCTCGCCGAAATTGCGCGCGTGCTCGACATAGGTGAGCGGCACGCTGGCGGTGGCGGCAAGCTGGCGGCAGACATCGCCGCTGTTGTCCGGGCTGCCATCGTTCACCAGCACGATCTCGAGGCCCCCGGCCGGCCGCAGGGCGGAGAGGGCGGCCACCAGCTTCCCCACCGTGTCCGCGCCGCGATAGACCGGCACGACGATCGAGAGGCCGATGGCCGAGGCGGCGCTGGCATGGGCGGCGCTGGCCGGGGCGGGGCAGGGCGCGGGATGGGCGATGGTCATGGGCGTGGCATCCCTGGGGGGCTTCCTGAAGGCGTGTCCTGCGGCGGCGGCTGGCGGGGCCGCGTGGCGGTGGCCAGCACCGAGCCGCCGGCCGGGAAGCGCAGGCCGAGGCGGGCGAGGCCGGCCTCCGCGACGGTGGCCGCGCGCAGCGTCGCATCCAACCATGGCGGGAAGGGGGCGACATCGCTGGCATCGCCCGCGCCGCGCGCCAGCAGCTTGCGCTGCGCCACCATCAGCGGCAGCAGCACGGCGTTCCAGTAGCGCGCCCCGGCGGCCTCGAAGCCGGCACCCGCCAGCAGGGCGCGCGCCTCGGGCGCGGTGTAGCGGCGGGCATTGTGCACCCGCAGGTCGTGCGCCGAGTGCAGCCAGCGGAAGGCGGGCAGGTTCAGCACCAGCAGGCCGCCCGGCGCCAGCACGCGGCGCATCTCGGCCAGCGCCGCCGCCTCGTCCACCGCCGCGTGGCAGAGCACGTCCATGCTGGCCACCACGCTGAAGGCGCCGTCGGGGTAGGGCAGGCGGGCGGCATCCCCCGCGGCCACGGCGGCGCCGGATTTCGCCGCCGCGCGGGCGGCGGCGGGGGGGTGGTATTCCAGCCCGTGCAGCGCCTGGCCGGGAAAGGCGCCGCGCAGGTGGCGCAGCAGCCCGCCCGTGCCGCAGCCCACATCCAGCCAGGGGCCGGGCGGCACGGGGTTGTCGCGCAGGCGGTCGCGCAGGGCGGTCTCGACGCGGTCGCGCAGGGCGCGGTACCACCACATCCCGTCCTCGGCGGCGTCCATCAGGTCGTATTCGGCGGCGTCCACGGAAAACGCTTGTGACAGCGCCCGATCCTCGCCGCAATGGCATTGCAGGAAAGGGCGGAAAGGATGGCCCCGCCCCCATGCCGCCCCGGACCCCTTCCGCCAGCGCCGGCA
>NZ_JCACVY010000163.1:0-10246 GCF_058833935.1 Roseomonas sp. TS2
GCTTCGGGGCGCGCTGCGTCATCTTCGTGCACGAGCATGTCAGCCAGGGGCGGCGGGATGCCATCGCCGCCTATGGCGCCGAGATCCGCGTGGTGCCGGGCCATTACGACGACGCCGTGCGCGAGGCCGCTTCCGTGGCGGAGCGGGAGGGCTGGTTCGTCGTCTCCGACACCTCCTGGCCCGGCTACACCGAGGTGCCGCGCGACGTGATGCAGGGCTACCGGCTGATGGCGGAGGAGGCCCTCGCCGCCCTGCCCGCGCCGCCCAGCCATGTGTTCATCCAGGGCGGCGTCGGCGGCGTGGCGGCCGCCGTCTCGGTGCAGCTTCGCGCCCGCTTCGGGGAGGCGCCACGCCTCGTCGTGGTGGAGCCGGAGCGCGCCGCCTGCCTGCTGGCCAGCGCCGAGGCCGGGCACGCCGTGGCCGTGCCCGGCGAGCTGGACACGCTGATGGCCGGCCTGGCCTGTGGCGAGCCGAGCCTGCTGGCCTGGCAGGAGCTGGAGCGCGCCGCCTTCGCCTTCATGGCCGTCTCGGACGACAGCGCGGTGGACGTGATGCGCCTGCTGGCCCGCCGCGACCCGCCCATCACCGCGGGCGAGAGCGCCGTGGCGGGGCTGGCCGGGCTGCTGCTGGCGGCCGCCGACCCCGCCGCGCGGGCCGCGCTGGGGCTGGATGGCGGCAGCCGCGTGCTGCTGTTCGGCACCGAGGGCGCGACCGACCCGGCCCTCTACGCCCGGCTGGTGGGAGAAGGCTGAGCCTTCCCCTCCCTTACTGCGCCACCCTCTGGCGCCAGAGGGCGCGCACCGCCTCTTCCAGCTGCCGCATGGCGAAGGGCTTGCCGAGGAAGCCCAGGCCCGGCCGCAGCTCGGGCGGCACCTTCACCGAGGCCTCGTTGTGGCCGGTCACCAGCAGCACCGGCAGGCGCGGATGGATGTTGCGCGCCTCCACCGCCAGCGCCATGCCATCCATCCCCGGCAGGCTGAGATCGGTGAGCATCAACGCCGGGGCAGGGTTGGACCGCAGCCAATCCAGCGCCTCCTCCGCCCGCCCTGCCTCGGCCGGGCTGAAGCCGAGGATCTCGATCATCTGCGCCAGGTTCATGCGGATCAGCAGGTCGTCCTCGACCACCAGCACGGTGCTGCCTTCCGGCCAGCCTTCCTCCCCCGCCTCGCCGGCCGGTTTGCCGGGCGTGGCGGGCGGCGGGGAGGAGGGCGCCGCCTGGAGCGCGGGACGCACCACGCCAGGCACCGCCTCCGGCTGCGGGGAGCGCGGCCGCTGGAGCCCCGCCGTCATGTCCTGCCCAGGCTCGCTGTAAATCCTCACATCGCCCCCGATTGCTTCATGCTTCAATAACCCCGCGACAAGCCGGGCGCGGCGGGTAACGGTCCGGGGCCGCTCCGTGGCGTGCCCGGGACCATGCCCAACCCTGTGCTGCGAACAGCCGGCCGGATCCGTGCCTGGCTTCGCCCCACATGACAGCCGGAGCGGGTCCCGTCCAGGGAAGCCTCGGGAAGGTCGGCCATGCGCCGGCCCACGGGGCTCGTCCCGGGGCGGGCTTCACGCGCGGCGTCAATTTCGCCACCCTGCTCCCCCGGACAGGAGAATGGAGAGGCACATGAGCGCCACCGAGGACAAGATCGCCGCCTGGCTCGCCGCGCGGCAGCCCGAGATGCTGGCCGAGCTGGAGGCGATGGTGAACACCGATGGCGGCAGCTACGACAAGGCCGGCGTCGATGCGGTGGGCGCGCGCATCGCCGATTTCTGCGCCCGCCACGGCATCCGCGTGGAGACGGTGCCGGGCGCGCAGCATGGCGACTGCCTGCGCGCCCTGGTCGAGGGCGGCGAGGCCGCGGCCGGCAGCGGCAATGCGCGCCGCAACATCGTGCTGATGGGCCACCGCGACACGGTCTTCCCCAAGGGCGAGCCGCAGCGCCGCCCCTTCCGGGTGGAGGGCGGCATCGCCACCGGGCCGGGCGTCGCCGACATGAAGGCGGGGCTGGTGCAGAACATGTTCGTCCTCGCCGCCTTCCAGGCCTGCGGCGGCGCGCCGGGGCCGCTGGTCGGGCTGTTCACCGGGGATGAGGAGATCGGCTCGCCCGAGGGCCGGCCGGTGATCGAGCGCGAGGCGCGCGCCGCCCGCGTGGTGTTCAACAGCGAGCCGGGCCGGCCCACCGGCAATGTGGTGACGGGCCGCAAGGGCGGCGTGTTCATGGTGATGGACATCGAGGGCAAGGCGGCGCATTCGGGCGCCAATTTCGAGGCGGGCATCAGCGCCATCGAGGAGCTGGCGCGCAAGGTGCAGGCGCTGCACGCGCTGACCGACCTGCCGCGCGGCATCACGCTGAATGTCGGCCTCGTCTCCGGCGGGCAGAGCGTGAACACCGTGGCGCCCTGGGCGCAGGGGCAGATCGACCTGCGCTACGTCCACCCCGAGGACCGCGACGAGGTGATGGGCCGCATCCACGCCATCGTGGAGCGGAGCTTCCTGCCCGGCACGAAGGCGAGGCTGACGATCAAGGGCGAGTTCCTGCCGCTGGCGAAGAACCCCGGCACCGAGGCGGTTCTGGCGGCCTACCAGGCGGCGGCGGCGGAGAGCGGCTTCGCCACCGAGGGCGAGTTCGCCGGCGGCTGCGCCGACAGCGGCTTCACCGCCGCCATGGGCGCGCCGACGCTCTGCGCCGTGGGCCCGGTGGGCGGCAAGGCGCACAGCCCGGAGGAATATCTGGAGGTGGCCTCGCTGGTGCCGCGCGCCCAGGCGCTTGCCCGCGCCATCCTGAAGCTGGACGCCGCCGGGCTCTGAGCGGGTCCACGCCGGGGGGGAGTGGCTCCCTCCCCCGGCGCCTTCTCAGCCCAGCCCCGCCTGCTGGCCGCAGCCCTCGCCCTGCCGGCGATAGACCTGCAGCCCGTCCACCACGCCGATCTGCCGGTAGCGCGCCCAGACGGCGGCGAAGCCTGGATTGGCCTGGGAGAGGATGGCGGGGTAGTTCATCGCCTCGCCGCGGCGGTCCACCACCACGAGGTCGGGGCAGCCTTCCATGAAGTCCTGCACCACCCAGTGGCGGATCGGCCATTCGGCCGGCGCCTGCCCGTCCTGCCGGGCGCGCCACAGCTCGCCGCGCAGCGCCCACATCGAGTCGAAGCGCGAGGCCCAGGTGACGTTGGTGTCGTTCAGCACCGGGAAGCCGAGGCCGATCCACTCCGAGAAGGCCACGTAGCTGCGCACCTTCTCGCGCTTGATCAGCTTCTCCAGCCGCACCTCGGTGGAGAGGTCGGGCTCGACGGCCAGCACCACGCGCTCGTAGAGGCGGTGGGAGGTCTTCTGCACGTAGAGGGCCAGCGGCACCATCGCCAGCCCCATCAGCGCAGCGCGCCAGCGGATCGGCCGGGCCTGCTGGCGGGCGGCCTCGGCGCACCAGAACAGCAGGGCGAAGACCACCGTCATCATCGCCGGGATGCGGTGGTAGAACCAGTTCTTGCCGTCGAGGAACATGGCGATGGTGGCGGCGGCGGCGAAGGCCGTCAGCACCAGCATGATGCCGGAGGCGGGCGTGCCGCGCGGCGTGCACAGCGTCAGCAGCGCGGCGGTGGCGAGGCCCAGCAGCAGCAGCCAGGATTCCTGCACGAGCTGCCACAGCCCGGTATCGGTGCCGCCATAGAGGGTGACGGCCAGCGGCACGGCGCGCTCGATGAAGGCCGGCTCCAGCACCAGGATGCTGATGACATAGAGCACCGCCGCCAGGAAGGCGATGACCGGGGCGATGCGGATGCGGAAGCCGCGGTGCAGCCAGCCGGCCAGTTCGATGGCGGCGAGGCCGAGCAGGTAGCGCGGCTTCAGCGCGCAGCCGAGCCCGGCCAGCACGCCGCTGCCGATGAGGGCGCGGGGCGAGACGGGCAGCCCCTCCAGCGCGCGGATCAGCAGCGCCAGGTGCGGCAGCACGGCGATGACCAGCAGGTGCTCGCGCTGCGCGAACTCCACCCCCGGCATGGCCAGCAGCACGCAGGAGATGGCCGCGAAGGTGGCGGGCGGCCGCTCGAACACCGGCGATGTGCCGCGCAGCCAGCGCGCGCTGGCCCAGGCGGAGAGCAGCGCGCCCGCCGCCACCATCGGCAGCGCCACCTGCTTGGCCGTCAGCCCCAGCGCGTCGGCGATCATGACCGGCACGGCGCTGAGCCAGATGATCAGCGGCGGGTTGACCTCGACGAGGTCGACATACAGCTCCTGCCCGCGCAGCCATTGCCGCGCCACCCAGAGCAGCCAGGCGACATCATCCTTCATCGGCGCGCGCAGCAGGGTGAACAGCACCACCGCCAGCGTGACGCCGACGACACCCAGGCTCAGCACCGTCAGCCGCGTCTCGGGACGCAGCCGGCGGCGGACGGGAGCGAGGTTATGCGGCGCTCCCGGAAGGCTGTGACTCACGCGAATCCCCCTCGAACCAGCCCAGCGGCACATTTCTCAGGATGGGCTCGCATTCCGGTGAGATTGCGGCAAGGGCTGCCACAAAGCGACAGCGTGACCAAAAATTCATGTTGATTTTCAGGCCACAACCTCAGGCTGCGCGCGCGGCGGGTTCCACCCCCAGGAGGCTGCGCGCCACCGCCTCGGCGGTCTTGATGCCGTCCACGCCCGCCGAGAGGATGCCGCCGGCATAGCCCGCCCCCTCGCCGGCCGGGAACAGGCCGCGCGTGTTCAGGCTGTGGCCGTCGGCGCCGCGCTTCACCCGCACGGGCGAGGAGGTGCGCGTCTCCACCCCCGTCATCACCGCGTCCGGCCGGGCATAGCCGCGGATCTGCCGGTCGAAGGCGGGCAGCGCCTCGCGGATGGCGGCGATGGCGTAGTCGGGCAGGCAGGCGGCGAGATCGGTCGGCGTCACGCCCGGCTTGTAGGAGGGGATGACCTCGCCCAGCGTGGTGGAGGGGCGGCCGGCTAGGAAGTCGCCCACCGTCTGGGCCGGCGCCCGGTAGTCGGCGCCGCCGGCGTGGAAGGCGGCCTCCTCCAGCCGGCGCTGCAGATCGATGCCGGCCAGCGGCCCACCCGGGTAGTCCTCCGGCGTGATGCCGACGACGATGGCGGCGTTGGCGTTGCGCTCGGCCCGCGAATACTGGCTCATGCCGTTGGTGACGACGCGGCCCGGCTCGGAGGCCGCCGCCACCACCGTGCCCCCTGGGCACATGCAGAAGCTGTAGACCGAGCGGCCATTGGCGCAATGGTGCACCAGCTTGTAGTCGGCCGCGCCCAGCGTCTTGTTGCCGGCGTGCTCGCCGAAGCGGCAGCGGTCGATCATCCCCTGCGGGTGCTCGATGCGGAAGCCGATGGAGAAGGGCTTGGCCTCGATATAGACGCCGCGCGCGGCCAGCAGGTCGAAGGTGTCGCGCGCGCTGTGGCCCACCGCCAGCACCACGTGGTCCGCCTCGATGACGCTGCCATCGGCCAGCGCCACGCCGCGCATGGCGCGGGTGCCGTCCGGCGCGGTGTCGATCAGCAGGTCGGTGACGCGGCTCTCGAAGCGGTACTCGCCGCCAAGCTCCTCGATGGTCCGGCGCATGCTCTCGACCATCGTCACCAGGCGGAAGGTGCCGATATGCGGCTTGGAGACGTGCAGGATCTCCTCCGGCGCGCCGGCCTTGACGAACTCCTCCAGCACCTTGCGGCCGTGGTGCAGCGGGTCCTTGATCTGGCTGTAGAGCTTGCCGTCGGAGAAGGTGCCGGCGCCGCCCTCGCCGAACTGCACGTTGGATTCCGGGTGCAGCACGCCGCGCCGCCACAGGCCCCAGGTGTCCTTGGTGCGCTCCCGCACCACCTTGCCGCGCTCCAGGATGATGGGGCGGAAGCCCATCTGCGCCAGCACCAGCCCGGCCAGCAGCCCGCAGGGCCCGGCGCCGACCACCACCGGCCGGCGCGTGAAGCCCGCCGGCGCGTGGCCGACGAAGCGGTAGCGCATGTCCGGCGTCGGGTTCACATGTGGGTCGGCGGCGAAGCGGCGCAGCAGCGCGGCCTCGTCCCGCAGCAGCAGGTCCAGCGTGTAGATGAGGTGGATGGCGCTCTTCCGGCGCGCGTCGTAGCCGCGGCGGAAGACGTGCAGGTGCAGCAGGTCGGAATCGGGAATGCCGAGGCGCGCCAGCGCGGCCTCGCGCAGCGCCTCCGGCGCATGGTCCAGCGGCAGCTTCAGTTCGGTCAGTCGCAGCATCGGGAGGTTGTTATCCACCAGGGTGAGCGAAGGCGCGCTGTATAGCGCGCCCGCCCGGCGCGGAGGAATGGCCTCCCCCGCACCCCTCCCCTTCCCGGGCCGCCGGGCTTCAGCCGGCGGCGACGCGCAGCGCGGCGCAGACCGTCTCCACCTGCGCGTCGGTCAGCTCGGGGTAGATCGGCAGGCTGAGCACCTCGCGGCTGGCCACCTCCGTCTCGGCGCAGCCGGCGGGGCCGGTGGGGGTGCGGCCGCGGTAGGCCTCCTGCTGGTGCACCGGCACCGGGTAGTGGATGCCGGTGGCCACGCCCAGGGCGCGCAGCCGCGCCGCCAGCTCGTCGCGCTCCGGGCTGCGCACCACATACTGGTGGAACACATGGATGTCGCCCGCCCGGCGGAAGGGCGGCGCCAGCGCGGTGCCGGCCAGCGCCGCGTCATAGGCGGCGGCGATGCTCTGCCGGCGGGCATTGCTGGCCGCCAGCAGCGGCAGCCGCACCCGCAGCACGGCGGCCTGGATCTCGTCCAGCCGGCTGTTCACGCCGACGCTGTCCGAGAGGTAGCGGTGCTTCCAGCCATACTGCCGGATGGCGGCGATGCGCTCGGCCAGCGCCTCGTCCGGCGTGGCGAGGATGCCGGCATCGCCCAGCGCGGCCAGGTTCTTGGTCGGGTAGAGGCTGTAGGCCGCGGCGTCGCCGAAGGTGCCGAGCATGCGGCCCGCCTGCATCGCGCCATGCGCCTGGGCGCAATCCTCGATGACATGTACGCCCGCCGCGCGGCAGGCGGTCATGATGCGGGCCATGTCGCAGCCCTGGCCGTAGAGATGCACCGGAATGACGGCGCGGATCGGCGGCAGGCCCGGCGGCGGGTCCTCCAGCACGGCGGCCAGTTCGTCCGGGTCCATGGTGAAGGTGTCGGGGTCGATGTCGAGCAGCAGCGGCGTGGCGCCCACCATCTCGATCGCCGCCACGGTGGCGACGGCGGTGTGCGAGACGGTGGCCACGCTCATGCCGGGCCCGATGCCGAGGCCGCGCAGGATCAGCATCAGCGCGTCCGTGCCGTTGGCGCAGCCCACGGCGCGGGAGAGCCCCGCCCATTCGGCGAATTCCCGCTCGAAGGCGGCGCATTCGGCGCCCAGGATGTACCAGCCGGAGCTGAGCGCGCGCGAGAGCGCCGCGTCGATCGCCGGCTGATGGGCGCGGTAGGCGGCGCCCGGGTCGGCCTGCGGAACGGTGATCACGGGCATGTCCATCTGCCCTTCTCCTTGGAGCGTATCGCCAGTCAGAGGTAATCGTTGAGACGCGGGCGGAACCAGTCGAGGCTGCGGCGCAGCCCCTCCGGCAGGGTCACGGCCGGGGCCCATCCGGTCGCGCTGCGGAAGCTCGTGTCGTCGGCGTGGAAGCTGCCGATGTCGATGGAGGCGCGCTCGGCGGGGAATTCCCGCGTCACGTAGCGGCCATCGCCGCCATTGGCGGCGATGGCGGCCTCGGCCAGCTCGGTGAGGGAGACCGGGCTGGCGCCGCCGAGGTTGAAGGCGCGGCCGGCGCAGGCGGGGGTCTCGGCCGCCACCAGGAAGGCCGCCACCACATCGTCCAGGTAGGCGAGGTCGCGCAGCTGGGCGCCGCCCCACACCTCGAAGGGCTCGCTCTCCAGCAGGCGGCGGAACCAGATGCCGAGGAAGGTCTGCCGCGCATCCTTCACCCGCAGCCGCGGGCCGTAGCAATTGGTCAGCCGCAGCGAGACGACGGGGCGGCCCTGCACGCGGCCTTCCATCAGCCAGTACTGCTCGCCCGCCAGCTTCGAGACGCCATTGGCGTCGGGCGGGTTGATGGGGTGCTTCTCGTCCACCGGCAGGTAGTGCGGGCGTCCGTAGAACTGGCGGGTGGAGGCGTGCACCACGGTGGCCTTGGGCGCCCCTGCGCGCAGCGCCGCGATCAACCGCAGCTGCGCCGTGGCGTTGATGGCGAGGTCGGTGAAGGGGTCGGCCATGCTGCCGGCATGGCTGGTCTGGGCCGCCATGTTGAACAGCACGTCGATGCCCGCGACATGCGGGGCGAGGTCGGCCTCGCGCAGGTCGGCCTCGACCAGCCGGACGCCGCTCTCCGCCAGGTTGGCGCGGTTGGCGCCACCCTCGGGCAGCAGCGCGTCCAGCGCCGTCACCTCGGCGCCGAGCCGGCACAGGGCGTGGCACAGCCCGCTGCCGAGGAAGCCCGCGCCCCCGGTGACCAGCACGCGCCGGCCTCGCCAGAAATCGGCGCGTCCCCCGGAGGGGGCAGAGGCGGAAACGGGGCCGGCCGGAACAGGCATGGGGTGATTCTCTGTCAGCGGAAGGCAAGGCTGGCCGGGGATTGCGGCGGAAGCGGGGCCGCGCCATGGCAGCATGGCCCCGGTTTCCGCCCCAGCCGCTCCCCGGCCATCGGCACGGCGGGGACGTTCACATTTCCGCGATTGACGCGCAAGCGCCACCTGCCGCCGGGTGCGAGTCTGCCGTCAGCGTGGCGCCAGGGCCACGCCGGTGATCTCCACCTTCCAGCGCGGATCCACCAGCGCGCCCTGGATGGTCATGCGCGCCGGCTTGTGCCCGCGGTCCAGCCAACGGTCCCAGGCGCGGTTCATGGCGGGGGCGTCGGCGATGTCGGCCAGCACGATGTTCACCTGCAGCAGGGCGCGCTTGTCGGTGCCCGCCTCGGCCAGCAGCGCGTCGATCTGCGCCAGGATGTCGGCCGTCTGCCCCTCGGCGTCGAGCGAGGCGTCGTCGGCCACCTGGCCGGCCAGGAAGACGAAGCCATTGGCAACGGTGGCACCGCAGAGGCGTTCCTCCTCCGCCAGCCGGCGGATGGGCGTGTTCGTCTCGTTCATGGGCAGGTCCTTCTCGAATCGGATGGGAGAAAGCGTGGCATGGGTGTGTGGATGCGGCGAGAGGTGGCGGCCGGGGACGGCGACGGCCCGTCCCGGGCCCGGCGTGGCCTCAGCCGCGACCTGATCGCCCGCGCCTTCCAGGGCACGATGCGGCGGCGCCCCACCGTGCCGCAGCCGCCCCCCTGCAACCTCGGCGGGCTGCTCGACTGCATCGAGGAGGCCTGCGCCAACGCCGAGACCGTCTCCGGCCAGGCGATCCTGAACCAGATCGGCCAGCGCTCCTTCGGTGCGCTGCTGCTGCTGCCGGCGATCATCGTGGTCTCGCCGCTCTCCGGCATCATCTTCCTGCCCACGGTGATGACGGTGATCATCGTGGCGATCTGCGGCCAGATGCTGCTGGGCCGGCGCGAATTCTGGGTTCCCCGCGCCGTGACCGGACGCAGCGTGCCCTGCCGCCGGGTGCATCAGGCGCTGGGCTTCCTGCGGCCGCCGGCGCGGATCATCGACCGCGTGCTGAAGCCGCGCCTCGTGGCGCTGACGCAGGGGGTGGGCACCCACATCATCGCGCTTGCCTGCCTGCTGCTGGCGCTGCTGATGCCGCCCATGGAGATGGTGCCCTTCACCACCAGCATCGTGGCGGGCGTGATCAGCGTCTTCGCCCTGGCGCTGGTCTCCAATGACGGGCTGATGGCGCTGCTCGGCTACGGGCTGAGCCTGGCGCTGGTGGGCACGCTGGGCAGCCTGTTCCTGTTCTGAGGGGGCGGCTCAGCCCGTCAGGTGCGGCCGGCGCAGCAGCCGGGGCAGGATGCCGTCCACCGGCCCGGCCAGGGCGGACAGCACCCAGACGCCGCCTGCCACCAGCACGATGGACGGCCCCGTCGGCAGGTCGAGGTGGTAGGAGAGCAGCAGCCCGCTGAGGCTGGCGGCGAGCGCGATGCCCACCGCCGCATAGGCCATGCCGCCGACGCTGCGGCCCCAGTGGCGGGAGGCCACGGCGGGCAGCATCATCAGCCCCACCGCCATCAGCGTGCCCAGCGCCTGGAAGGCGGCCAGCACGTTCAGCACCACCAGCACCAGGAACAGCAGGTGCCACAGCCCGCCCCGCGCCCTCGCGGCGGCGGCGAAGCCGGGGTCGAAGCATTCCAGCACCAGCGGCCGCCAGGCGAAGGCCAGCGCCAGCAGCGTCAGGCTGGAGATGCCGGCCATCA
>NZ_JCACVY010000164.1:0-10194 GCF_058833935.1 Roseomonas sp. TS2
CGCGCCAATCCGGGCGGACGATGTAGAAGCCGATGAAGCCATGCTCCTCCCCCTGCCGCACGGCGGAGAGGCAGGCGACGGGCAGGCCCGCCACCTCGGCCAGCAGGAAGCCCCCGGCATCGGCGGCGTGGAAGGTGGCGGCGTCGGCGAGGCCTGGGTTCCAGCCCTCGGCGGCGGCCCATTCCACCAGCAGCGGCATCTCCGCCGCGCCCGCGGGGCGGATGACGGGGCTCATGCCGAAAGCCTCCGCATGGCGGCGCGGAAGGCGGCGGCGATGGGCTCGGCCGCAACGTGCCGCCCCTCCCGCACCACCACGCGCCCGCCGGCCACCACCTGCCGCACCGGGTTGCCCTGGCCGCAGAACACCCAGGCGTCGAGCAGTTCATCCCCTTCCCGGCCGCACAGGGCTGGGTGTTCGTCGTCCAGCGCCACCAGGTCGCAGCGCTGGCCGGGAGCGATTCCGGCGATGGCCCGCGCGCTCACCTGCGCCCCGCCGGCGAGAGACGCTTCCAGCAGGTTGCGCGCCGGGTGGGGGTGGGCCTCGTCCGTCGCCACGGAGCGCCGGCGCTGCGCCAGGCGCTGGCTGGTCTCCAGCTGCCGCATCTCGTCGCGCGGCGAGGTGCCGACATGGCTGTCCGTGCCGAAGCCGAGCCGCCCGCCCGCCGCGCGATAGGCGGGCAGGCCGAAGATGCCGTCCCCCAGCGAGGCCTCGGTGCTGGGGCAGAGCCCGGCCACCGCGCCGCTACGGGCGAGCCCCACGGCTTCCGCCTCCGTCATGTGGGTGGCGTGGATCAGGCACCAGCGCGCGTCGAGCGGCATGTTCTCCAGCAGCCACTGCACGGGGCGGGCGCCGGTGGCGGCGCGGCATTCCTCCACCTCCCGCAGTTGCTCGGCGGCGTGGATGTGGATGGGGCCGCCGAAGCGTGAGACCTCGCGCAGCATCTCCGGCGTCACCGCGCGCAGCGAGTGCGGCGCGAGGCCGAGCCCCGCCTGCGCATCCCCCACGATGGCGGCGCGGATACCCTCCACGATGCGCCAGAAGCCGTCGAGGTCGTTGAGGAAGCGGCGCTGCCCCGGCACGGGGTCTTTCCCGAAGATGCCGCCATGCCGGTAGAGGCTCGGCAGCAGGGTGATGCCGATGCCCGTGGCGCGCGCCGCCGCCAGATGCCGCAGCGCCATCTCCGCCGGTTCGGCATAGGGCGTGCCGTCGGCCTGGTGGTGCAGGTAGTGGAACTCGGCGAGACTCGTGAAACCCCATTCCAGGCATTCGGCGTAGAGCTGCGCGGCCACGGCTTCCGCATCCTCCGGCGTGAAGCGGCCGACGAAGCGGTACATCGTCGTCCGCCAGGTCCAGAAGGAATCCTCGCCGCCCTCGGCATCGCGCGCCTCGGGGGGCGAGCGGCGCTCGGCATGGCCGGCCATGGCGCGCTGGAAGGCGTGGGAATGCAGGTTCGGCAGGCCGGGGATGACGGCGCCCGGCAGGCGTTCCGCTCCGGCCGGATCGCCCCCCGGCGTGACGGTCGCGATGCTGCCGGCGCCATCGGTCTCGATGCGCACGTCGCGCGCCCAGCCGGTGGGCAGCAGGGCGGCGGGGGCGAAGTAGTGGGTCATGCCGGGCGGCCTTCTCGCAGCGGTGGGCGGCATCGTCTTTCCGGTTGACTGGACTTGTCAAGACAACCATGCTCCCGGCCATGCCGAGCTCCGAAACCCCTGCCCTGCTGCCGACGCCCAGCCCGGCCACGCCGCGCTACCAGCAGATCAAGGCCTTCATCCTCAGCCGCGTCGCCAGCGGCGAATGGGGGGTGGAGGACCGCGTGCCCTCCGAGCATGAGCTGGTGAAGCTGACCGGCGTCTCCCGCGTCACCGTCAACCGGGCGCTGCGCGAGCTGGCCGATGCGGGGCTGCTGGTGCGGGTGCAGGGGGTGGGCACCTTTGTCGCCGGCGCCAAGCCGCAATCGAACCTGCTGGAGCTGCGCGACATCGCCGAGGAGATCGTCGAGCGCGGCGGCACGCACGCAGCCGAGGTGCTCTCCCTCGGCCGGCTGCGGGCGGACGCGGCCATGGCCGCCGCCTTCGGCCTGCCCGAGCAGGCAGAGCTCTTCCGGGCGCGGCTGGTGCACCGGGAGGATGGCATGGCCGTGCAGTTCGAGGAGCGGCTGGTGAACCCGGTGATCGCGCCACGCTTCCTGGAGCAGGATTTCAGCCGCATCACGCCCTACCGCTACCTCACCTCCTGCGCGCCGCCCGAGCGGGTGGAGCATGTGGTGGAGGCCACCCGCGCCGCGCCGGAGATCGCCGCGGCCCTCGGCATCCCGCCCGACGAGCCCTGCCTGCTGGTCCACCGCCGCACCTGGTCGTGGCGCGTGGTGGCGACGCGGGCCTTCCTCACCCATCCCGGCACGCGCTACCGCCTTGGCGGCGCGCTGGACTGAACCCCGACCGAGACGAGACAGACCCATGTCGCACACCCGGTTCCGCAATGCCCCCGCCATCCGCGCCCCGCGCGGCGACACCCTCACCGCCAAGCATTGGACCACCGAGGCGGCGATGCGGATGCTGATGAACAACCTCGACGACGAGGTGGCCGAGCGCCCCGGCGAGCTGGTGGTCTATGGCGGCATCGGCCGCGCCGCGCGCGACTGGCAGAGCTATGAAACCATTCTGTCCGTCCTGAAGCGGCTTGAAGAAAACCAGACGCTGCTGGTGCAGTCCGGCAAGCCGGTGGGCGTGTTCGAGACGCACAAGGATGCGCCGCGCGTGCTCATCGCCAACTCCAACCTCGTGCCGGCCTGGGCGAACTGGGAGCATTTCAACGCGCTCGATCGCGCCGGGCTGATGATGTACGGCCAGATGACGGCGGGTTCCTGGATCTATATCGGCAGCCAGGGCATCGTGCAGGGCACCTACGAGACCTTCGTGGAAGCCGGGCGGCAACATTTCGGCGGCGATCTTGGCGGGCGCTGGATCCTGACGGCGGGCCTCGGCGGCATGGGCGGCGCGCAGCCGCTGGCAGGCGTCTTCGCGGGCGCCTGCGTGCTGGCGGTGGAGTGCCAGCCGAGCCGCATCGAGAAGCGGCTGGAAACCGGCTACCTCGACCGCCGCGCGGAGACGCTGGACGAGGCGCTGCGGATGATCGAACAGGCCTGCGCCGAGCGGAAGGCCGTCAGCATCGGCCTGCTCGGCAACGCCGCCGAGATCTTCCCCGAGCTGGTGCGGCGCGGCGTGGTCCCCGACATCGTCACCGACCAGACAAGCGCGCACGACCCCGCCAATGGCTACCTCCCCGCCGGCTGGACGCTGGCCGAGTGGGAAGCCCGGCGCGAGAGCGACCCGAAGGCCGTCGCCGCAGCCGCGAAGAAATCGATGGTCGCGCATGTGCAGGCGATGCTGGACTTCAAGGCTATGGGCAGCGCCGTGCTCGACTACGGCAACAACATCCGCCAGATGGCCAAGGATGAAGGGCTGGAAGGCGCCTTCGGCTTCCCGGGCTTCGTGCCGGCCTATATCCGCCCGCTCTTCTGCCGCGGCGTCGGCCCCTTCCGCTGGGCCGCGCTCTCGGGCGACCCGGAGGATATCCGCCGCACCGACGACAAGGTGCGCGAGCTGATCCCGGATGACAGGCACCTGCACCGCTGGCTGGACATGGCGCGCGAGCGGATCAAGTTCCAGGGCCTGCCGGCGCGCATCTGCTGGGTGGGGCTGGGGCAGCGGCACCGGCTCGGCCTCGCCTTCAACGAGATGGTGGCGCGGGGCGAGCTGAAGGCGCCCATCGTCATCGGCCGCGACCATCTCGATTCCGGCTCCGTCGCCTCGCCCAACCGCGAGACGGAAGCGATGAAGGACGGCTCGGATGCCGTGAGCGACTGGCCTCTGCTCAATGCGCTGCTCAATACCGCCTCGGGTGCCACCTGGGTCTCGCTGCACCATGGCGGCGGCGTCGGCATGGGCTATTCGCAGCATGCCGGCATGGTCATCGTCGCCGACGGCACGGAGGATGCGGCGCGCCGCCTGAAGCGCGTGCTGTGGAACGACCCGGCGACGGGCGTGATGCGCCATGCCGATGCTGGCTACGACATCGCCATCGACTGCGCGCGGGAACAGGGGCTCGACCTGCCGATGCTCGGGGGTGCCAAGTGAGCGCCGCCCGCATCGTGGCGCCCGGCCACGCCACGCTGGCCGATCTGCGCGCCATCCTCGAAGGCGCCGTGCTGGAACTACCTGCGGGGTGGGAAGCGCCGGTGGCGCGCTCCGTCTCGGCGCTCGCCGCGCGCATCGCCACGGGCGAGGCGCTCTATGGCGTCAACACCGGCTTCGGCAAGCTGGCCAGCCAGCGCATCGGCACGGAGGACCTGGCGAAGCTGCAGCGCAACCTGCTGCGCAGCCACGCCGCCGGCATCGGCCCCTTCATGCCTGCCCCCGTCGTGCGGCTGATCCTGGCGCTGAAGGCCCTCTCCCTGGCACGCGGCGCCTCGGCGGTGCGGCCGGAGGTGGTCTCCGCCCTGCTCGCCCTGCTGCGCGCCGATGTGCTGCCGGCCATCCCCGCCAAGGGCTCGGTCGGCGCCTCGGGCGATCTCGCGCCACTCGCCCACATGGCGCTGGTGCTGATCGGCGAGGGCGAGGCCTTCGTCGGCGAGGAAGTGCTGCCCGGCGCCGAGGCGCTGAAGCGCGCCGGCCTCGCGCCGCTGGAGCTGGGGCCGAAGGAGGGGCTGGCGCTGCTGAACGGCACGCAGGTTTCCACCGCGCTGGCGCTCGCCGCGCTGTTCGCCACCCAATCCCTCTGGCGCAGCGCGCTGGTGGCGGGGGCGATGAGCGTCGATGCGGCGCGCGGCTCGGACACGCCCTTCGACCCGCGCATCCACGCGCTGCGCGGCCAGCCGGGGCAGATCCGCGCCGCCGCCGCGCTGCGCGCCCTGCTGGAGGGCAGCGCCATCCGCGAGAGCCACCGCACCGGCGATAGCCGCGTGCAGGACCCCTATTGCCTGCGCTGCCAGCCCCAGGTGATGGGCGCCTGCCTCGACCTGCTGGACCACGCCGCCGCCGTGCTGGAGCGCGAGGCCAACGCCGTGACCGACAACCCGCTCGTCACCGCCGAGGGCGAGGTGCTCTCGGGCGGCAATTTCCACGCCGAGCCGGTGGCCTTCGCCGCCGACACCATCGCCCTCGCGCTCGCCGAGATCGGCGCCCTCTCCGAGCGCCGCATCGCGCTGCTGACCGATCCGGTGCTCTCCGGCCTGCCCGCCTTCCTGGTGCGCGAGGGCGGGCTGAACTCGGGCTTCATGATCGCGCAGGTGACGGCGGCGGCGCTGGCCAGCGAGAACAAGTCCCTCGCCCATCCCCGCAGCGTGGACAGCCTGCCCACCAGCGCCAACCAGGAGGACCATGTCTCCATGGCCACCGGCGCGGCGCTGCGCCTCGCCGAGATGGCGGATAACACGGCGGGCATCCTCGCCATCGAGTTCCTGGCGGCGGCGCAGGGAATCGGCTTCCATCGGCCGCTCGTCACGTCGGAGGTGCTGGAGAAGGCGCTGGCGGAAATCCGCGGCATCGCCGCGCCCTGGGATGAGGACCGGCTCATGGCGCCGGATATCGCCGCGGCCAGGCGCCTCGTTGAGCACGGGGTGTTCGCGGCGCTCCTTCGCTGAAAGCCCGGCCAGGAGGGGCGCCGCCCCTCCTGGACCACCCCGCCGGGGGAACTGAGTTCCCCCGGAACCCCCACATTCGGGAAGCATCGCGATGAGCGGGTTCGATCACGTCTGGCTCAATGCCCACCTCGCCACCATGGACGGGCCGGCCGAAGCGCCGCTCGGAATCGTCGAGGACGGTGCCATCGCCACACGGGGCGGCAGCATCGCCTGGGTCGGGAAGCGCGCGGACCTGCCGGCGCATGAGGCACCGGTCACCGATTGCGCGGGCGCCTGGGTCCTGCCGGGGCTCGTCGATTGCCACACCCACCTTGTCTTCGGCGGCAACCGCGCGGGCGAGTTCGAGCAGCGGCTGGAAGGCGCCACCTATGAGGAGATCGCCCGCGCGGGGGGTGGCATCTTCTCCAGCGTCCGCGCCACGCGCGCGGCCAGCGAAGGCGCCTTGCTGGAAGCCGCCCTGCCCCGGCTGCAAGGGCTGATGGCCGAAGGTGTCACCACCGTCGAGATCAAGTCCGGCTACGGGCTCGATCTCGAATCGGAGATGAAGATGCTGCGGGTCGCCCGCCGCCTCGGCGCCGCGCTGCCGGTGGAGGTGGCGACCTCCCTGCTCGCCGCCCATGCCGTGCCGCCCGGCTACGAGGGCGGCGCCGAGGCCTACACGGATTTTGTGGTGCGCGAGGTCATCCCCGCCGCCGCCGCCACCGGGCTGGCCGACGCGGTGGATGCCTTCTGCGAGCGCATCGCCTTCTCGCCCGCGCAGACGGAGCGGGTCTTCGCCGCCGCGCGGGCCGCCGGCCTGCCGGTGAAGCTGCACGCCGACCAGCTTTCCGACCTTGGCGGCGCGGCGCTCGCCGCCCGCTTCGGCGCCCTCTCGGCCGACCACCTGGAATATGCCAGCGCCGAAGGGCTGCGTGCCATGGCCGCCGCCGGCAGCGTGGCGGTGCTACTGCCGGGGGCTACCTATTTCATTCGCGAATCGAAGCATCCGGACGTCGCGGCGATGCGGGCGGCCGGGCTTCGCATGGCCCTCTCCACGGACATGAACCCAGGCTCCTCGCCCGCCCGCTCCCTGCTGCTGATGCTGAACCTGGGCTGCACCCTGTTCCGCCTCACCGTGGCCGAGGCGCTGCTGGGCGTGACGCGCCACGCCGCGGCCGCGCTTGGGATGACCGACCGCGGCGTGCTGCGGCCCGGCCTGCGGGCCGATCTCGCCCTTTTCCGCATCGGCCGCCCCGCGGAGCTTTGCTACTGGATCGGCGGCAATCCCTGCGTCGGACGGGTGGTGTCAGGGCGGGCCGGCTGAATGCGGCGCGGCCGGGCGAATGGCCGCTTGGCCCGCAACTCCCACACAGCCTTTCCGTTGCTTTCGTCAGGGGAAGGACAAGCGAAAGCTTCGGCCTGTATCCTGCCGCGATGCCGCAGTGGTATTGCGCCGCCTGAGGAACGATCTGGCTTTTAACCACATTTCGGTTAAATACCATATTGCACCGCAGCATCAAGGACTTGGCTATCGCCTTGCGCTTGCAGTTGGGCGTTGCGCCACGTATCTCGGCCTTGCGCTGCCGCCAATTCCGAGCGGTTGCGGGCAGAATGGAGCAGCCGGATGGTCCAAGGCGCCGAAGCGGCCACCACCAAGCGTCGCGGCAAGGCGAAGGCCCCACCCGCAGGGCGGGAAGGCCTCTCGCAGGGGCAGTTGCTCAAGGCCTACCGCGACATGCTGCTGATCCGGCGCTTCGAGGAGAAGGCGGGCCAGCTCTACGGCATGGGGCTCATCGGCGGCTTCTGCCACCTCTACATCGGCCAGGAGGCCGTGGTGGTGGGCATGCAGCTCTGCCTGCAGCCGGGCGACCAGGTCATCACCTCCTACCGCGACCACGGACACATGCTGGCCACCGGCATGGAGGCGCGCGGCGTGATGGCGGAGCTGACCGGGCGCTCGGGGGGCTACTCCAAGGGCAAGGGCGGCTCGATGCACATGTTCAGCCGCGAGAAGGGCTTCTACGGCGGCCACGGCATCGTCGGCGCCCAGGTGTCGCTCGGCGCCGGGCTGGCCTTTGCCAACATGTACAACGACAACGGCAATGTCTGCCTGACCTACTATGGCGACGGCGCGGCCAACCAGGGCCAGGTGTTCGAGAGCTACAACCTCGCCGCCGTGTTCAAGCTGCCGGTCGTGTTCATCATCGAGAACAACAAGTACGGCATGGGCACCAGCGCCGAGCGCGCCTCCGCCTCGAAGGACCGCTCGAAGGACGGCACCCCCTGGGGCATCCCGGGCGAGCAGGTGGACGGCATGGACGTGGAGGCCGTGCAGGCCGCCGGCGAGCGCGCGGTCGCGCACTGCCGCGAGGGCAAGGGCCCCTACATCCTCGAGATGAAGACCTACCGCTACCGCGGCCACTCCATGTCCGACCCGGCGAAGTACCGCACGCGGGAGGAGGTGCAGAAGATGCGCGAGCAGCATGACTGCATCGAGACCGCCCGCAAGAAGCTGCTGGACAGCGGCCTGCCCGAGGCCGAGCTGAAGACGATCGACGACGAGGTGAAGCGCATCGTCGCCGATTCCGCCGAATTCGCCCAGACTTCCCCCGAGCCGGACGAGTCCGAGCTGTGGACGGACATCCTGCTGGAGGCCCGCTGACCCATGGGTGCGACGATCCTGATGCCCGCCCTCTCCCCCACCATGACCGAGGGGAAGCTGGCGCGCTGGCTGAAGAAGGAAGGCGACACCGTCGCCGCCGGCGACATCATCGCCGAGATCGAGACCGACAAGGCCACCATGGAGGTGGAGGCGGTCGATGAGGGCGAGCTGACCAGGATCCTGGTGCCCGAGGGCACCGAGGGCGTGGCGGTGAACTCCCCCATCGCCGAGATCGATGGCGGGGATGGGGGCGCCGGCACCTCGGCCTCCGGGCCGCAGGAGCCCGTCTCCAACGCCATCCAGGCCGGCGGCGAGACCGCCGAGGTGGCGAAGGAGGCCGAGGACCACGCCGCCGTCGCCGCCAAGGGCACCGAGCAGCGCCCGGAGACGGACGCGCAGCCCAAGGCCCCCGCGCAGGAGGCCGAGAAGGACTGGGGCGAGACCAAGCCCATCACCGTACGCGAGGCGCTGCGCGACGCGATGGCCGCCGAGATGCGGCGCGACGACAAGGTGTTCCTGATGGGCGAGGAAGTCGCCCAGTACCAGGGCGCCTACAAGATCAGCCAGGGGCTGCTGGACGAGTTCGGGCCGAAGCGCGTCATCGACACGCCGATCACCGAGCACGGCTTCACCGGCATGGCGGTGGGCGCGGCCTTCACCGGGCTGAAGCCGATCGTCGAGTTTATGACCTTCAACTTCTCGATGCAGGCGATCGACCAGATCGTGAACAGCGCCGCCAAGACGCTGTACATGTCCGGCGGCCAGCTCGGCTGCCCGATCGTCTTCCGCGGCCCGAACGGCGCAGCCGCCCGCGTCGCCGCCCAGCACAGCCAGTGCTACGCCTCCTGGTACGCGCATGTGCCGGGCCTCAAGGTGGTGGCGCCGTGGTCGGCGGCGGATGCCAAGGGGCTGCTGCGCGCCGCCATCCGCGACCCGAACCCGGTGGTGTTCCTCGAGAACGAGATCCTCTACGGCCAGACCTTCGAATGCCCGACGGACGAGGATTTCATCCTCCCCATCGGCAAGGCCAAGGTCGAGCGCGCCGGCAAGGACGTCACCATCGTCGCCTTCTCGATCGAGGTCGGGCTGGCGATGCAGGCGGCCGAGAAGCTCGCCGAGCAGGGGATCGACGCAGAGGTGATCAACCTGCGCACCATCCGTCCGCTCGACACCGAGACCATCGTCGCCTCGGTGAAGAAGACCAACCGCCTCGTCACCGTCGAGGAAGGCTGGGCCTTCAGCGGCATCGGCTGCGAGGTGGCGATGCAGGTGATCGAGCACGCCTTCGACTACCTGGACGCGCCGCCGGTGCGGGTCGCCGGCCTTGACGTGCCGATGCCCTACGCGGCCAACCTTGAGAAGCTCGCCCTGCCGACCATTGACCACGTGGTCGATGCGGCGAAGCGCGTCACCTACAAGAAGTAACGGGGGAAGCGGGACGATGGCCACCAACATCCTGATGCCCGCGCTGTCCCCCACCATGACCGAGGGGACGCTGGCGCGCTGGCTCAAGAAGGAAGGCGACGCGGTCAAGGCGGGCGACGTCATCGCCGAGATCGAGACCGACAAGGCCACCATGGAATTCGAGGCCGTGGATGAGGGCATCCTCGGCAAGATCCTGGTGCAGGAGGGCACCGAGGGGGTGAAGGTGAACGCCCCCATCGGCGTGCTGGTCGAGGAGGGCGAGGCGGTGCCGGCCGATGCCGGTGCCGCCGCCCCGAAGCCGGCCCCGAAGCAGGAGGCGCCGAAGCAGGAGGCGGCGAAGGAGAAGGCTCCCGAGCAGGTCGCGCCGAACCGCCCCGGCACGCCGCCGGCCACCGAGGCGCCCAAGGCGGAGCAGAAGCCCGCCCCGGCCGCGCAGGGCGACCGCGTCTTCGCCTCGCCGCTGGCGCGCCGCATGGCGCAGCAGGC
>NZ_JCACVY010000165.1:0-9722 GCF_058833935.1 Roseomonas sp. TS2
GTGGGAACGCGAGGCTGTGATCGACGTTACCTAGCTCCCGGCCCTCCGCAGGGGCAAACTGCGTCGCGACCAGGACCGTGGCCAGGCGAAGGCCCGCAACAGCACGGAGAACCCCGCATGGCGTTGGATTGGCTGCCCAGCGCGCTGGACCTGGCGCGCTTCCAGTTCGCCTTCACCATCACCTTCCATTTCCTGTTCCCGGCCTTCACCATCGGCCTGGCCAGCTTCCTGGCGGTGCTGGAGGCGCTGTGGCTCTCCACGGGGCGCGCCGTCTACCTGGACGTGTTCCGCTACTGGCTGAAGGTCTTCGCCATCGCCTTCGCCATGGGCGTGGTGTCGGGCGTGGTGATGTCCTACCAGATCGGCACCAACTGGTCTGTCTTCGCCGACCGCACCGGCAACGTGCTGGGGCCGGTGATGGGCTACGAGGTGCTGACCGCCTTCTTCCTGGAGGCGGGCTTCCTCGGCATCATGCTGTTCGGGCTGGAGCGGGTGGGCAAGAAGCTGCACTTCGCCGCCACCTGCCTCGTCGCCATCGGCACGCTGATCTCGGCCTTCTGGATCCTCTCGGCCAACAGCTGGATGCACACGCCCGCCGGCCACAGCATCCTGCCCGATGGCCGCTTCATGCCGGAGGATTGGTGGGCGATCGTCTTCAACCCCTCCTTCCCCTTCCGCTTCGCCCACACCGTCACCGGCGCCTACCTGACCACGGCCTTCATCGTCGGCGGCGTCGCCGCCTTCCACCTGCTGCGCGACAGCCGCAACGAGCGCACCCGCACCATGTTCTCCATGGCGATGTGGATGGCGGCCATCGTGGCGCCGATGCAGATCGTGCTGGGCGACTTCCACGGGCTGAACACGCTGGAGCACCAGCCGCAGAAGGTGGCCGCCATGGAGGGCCACTGGGAGCGGCAGCGCGGCGCGCCGCTGATCCTGCTCGGCCAGCCGGACATGGCGGCGGAGGAGACGCATGTGCTGCTGGAGATCCCGCGCCTCTCCGGGCTGATCCTGACGCATGAATGGGATGGCGAGACGCCCGGGCTGAAGGACGTGCCGCCGGAGGAGCGGCCGACCAACGTGCCCCTGGTGTTCTGGGCCTTCCGCGTGATGGTGGGGCTGGGCACGGCGATGGCGACGCTCGGCCTGCTCTCCCTCGGCCTGCGCTGGCGCGGCCGCCTGTACGACACGCGCTGGTTCCTCCGCGCGGCCCTCGTCATGGGCCCGGCGGGGCTGGTGGCGGTGACGGCGGGCTGGATCACCACCGAGGCGGGGCGGCAGCCCTACACCGTCTATGGCCTGCTGCGCACCGCCGACAGCGTCTCGCCGCTGGCGGCGCCGGCGGTGGGCGCGTCACTCCTGGCCTTCATCGTGGTGTATTTCATCGTCTTCGGGGCGGGCGTCTGGTTCCTGTTCCGGCTGTTCGGCCAGCCGCCGCACGTGGCCGAGGAAGGCCCGGAGGAGACACAGCCGATCCGCACCAGCGGCATCACCCCGGGGCCGGCCATGCACCACGCCGGCCCGCATGGCAGCGCCCTCGGCGACTCGCCGAAGCGGCATTGAGGAGGGACGCCCGATGGAACAGCACCTGCCCCTGATCTGGGCCGTCCTGATCGCCACCGCCGTGTTCCTCTACGTGGTGATGGACGGCTTCGACCTCGGCCTCGGCATCCTCTTCCCCTGGTTCACGGAAAAGGACGAGCGCGATGTGATGGTGAACTCGGTGGCGCCGATGTGGGACGGCAACGAGACCTGGCTGGTGCTGGGGGGCGCCGGGCTCTACGCCGTGTTCCCGCTGGCCTATGCCACCATCTTCCCCGCCCTCTACATGCCGCTGATCCTGATGCTGCTGGCGCTGATCTTCCGCGGCGTCTCCTTCGAGATGCGGTTCAAGGCGCACAATGCCCGCGCCCAGCTCTGGTGGGACCGCGCCTTCTGCTGGGGCAGCTACGTGGCCGGCTTCTGCCAGGGCATCGCCCTCGGCGCGCTGGTGCAGGGCATCGAGGTGCGGGACCGCGCCTATGCCGGCGGCTGGTGGGACTGGCTGACCCCCTTCTCGCTGCTCACCGGCTTCGCCCTGCTGGTGGGCTACGGGCTGCTCGGCGCCTGCTGGCTGATCTGGCGCACGGAAGGGGATATCGCCAGCAAGGCGCGCCACCATGCGCGGCGGCTCGGCATCGGCACCCTGGGCTGCATCCTCCTCATCAGCCTGATCATGCCCTTCCTGCAGCCCTATTTCCGCGAGCGCTGGCTGACCCTGCCCTGGATGCTCTACGCCGCCCCCGTGCCGATCCTGGTGGCGGTGTTCGCCTGGCGCTTCTTCCGCGCCATCCCCGCCACCGAGGCGCGCGAGGCCGAGGCCCCGCACGACCCCACGGGGCGCGGCTTCCGCTGGCGGGACGGCGCCCCCTTCCTCTACGTGCTGGGCTGGTTCTTCCTCTCCTACACCGGGCTCGGCATCAGCCTCTGGCCGAACATCGTGCCGCCCTCGGTCAGCATCTGGGACGCGGCGGCCTCGCCGGCCTCGCAGATGTTCCTGCTGGTGGGCGCCTCGGTGCTGATCCCCATCATCCTGGCCTACACCGCCTATGTGTACTGGCTGTTCCGCGGCAAGGTGCGCGTGGGGGCGGGCTACCACTGATGCCCCCCCTGCTGCGCCGCCTCGGCTGGTTCGTGCTACTCTGGGTTGCAGGCGTCGCTGCGCTCAGCACCGTAGCGCTGCTGATCCGGTGGGCGCTGGGACAGGGCTAGGCCGAACCCACGCGAGGGTTGAGATTGGCCGGATGGAGGGGCAGCAGGCCGCCTCTTCGCTTAACCCGATATAAATCAACATCTTAACGAAAAATTCCATGCCGGAGGCGCAAGCCGGGTCGCCCGATTCTCTATTTTTTAAGTTCATTCTTGTTCTTGATACGTCTCAAAGATGAAAAACCTCTTCCTCAGCCTGACGGAAATGGTAAGAATGCACGCATAGATTGTGGAGAACCAAACGATGCGTGTGCTTCTGGTTGAGGACGATCTGACCACCGCCCGCGGCATCGCCATGATGCTGAAGGCCTCCTCCATGATCGCGGACATCGCCGGCACCGGCGAGGAAGCGCTCGAACTGGCCTCCCTCTACGACTATGACATCGTGATCCTGGACATCATGCTGCCGGACATGGAGGGCTACGAGGTGGTCCGCCGGCTGCGCGGCAACCGGGTGGAAACCCCGGTGCTGATCCTCTCCGGCCTGTCCCGCCCCCAGGCCAAGGTGAAGGCCTTCGGCATGGGTGCCGACGACTTCATTACCAAGCCCTTCGACCAGCAGGAGCTGATGGCGCGCATCCAGGCCATCATCCGCCGCGCCAAGGGCTTCAGCCAGCCCACCCTCTCCATCGGGCCGCTGACGCTGAACCTCGGCTCCCGCGAGGTGCGCGTGAACGACCGCGAGGTGCACCTGACGGGCAAGGAATACGCCATCCTGGAGCTGCTGACCCTGCGCAAGGGCCTGGTGCTCACCAAGGAGGTGTTCCTGAACCATCTCTATGGCGGCATCGACGAGCCGGAGGCGAAGATCATCGACGTCTTCATCTGCAAGCTGCGCAAGAAGCTGGCGCAGGCCGGCGCGGGCGAGCTGATCGGCACCGTCTGGGGCCGTGGCTATGTGCTGCGCGACCCGCTGGGCATGGGCGCCCGCTTCCCGATGCCGGAGCTGCCGCAGCCAGCCGCCGCGGCCCAGGCCACCGCCCAGCCGCGCTCCGCGGTGCCGGCCTGAGGCATGGCCCCAGGGGGCCGGGGGCACAGCCCCCGGCCCGGCCTGTCAGCTCGCGGCACTGACCGCTCCGGCCAGCGCGTAGACACCCCGCTCGCCAGTCACCGCCACCAGCCGGTCCGTCAGGCCCAGCACCGTCTCCGCGCCACCGAGATAGAGCACGCCATCCGGCGCCAGCTGGGCGGCCAGCGCGTTCATCACCTTCCCCTTGGTGGGCGGGTCGAAATAGATCAGCACGTTGCGGCAGAAGATCACGTCGAAGCGCCCCAGGGGCCGGTGGTCCGCCAGCAGGTTGCGCTCCTCGAAGCGGGTCATGGCGCGCAGCTCGGGCGCGACGCGCCACTTGCTGCCCTCCTGCTTGAAGTACTTCACCAGCATCTGCACCGGCAGGCCGCGCTGCACCTCGAACTGGGTGAAGCTGCCCTCCCGCGCCCGCTCCACCACCTCGCGCGACAGGTCGCTGCCATAGATCTCGGCGTTCTGGATCCCCAGATCGCGCAGGATGATGGCCACCGAATAGGCCTCCTGCCCCGTCGAGCAGGCCGCCGACCAGATGCGGATCTTGTGCGTGGCCGGCCGCGCCGCGCGCAGCTTCGGCAGCAGCCGCCGCAGATGGTCGAAAGGCTTGCCGTCGCGGAAGAAGCTGCTTTCGTTCGTCGTCAGCGCCTCGGTCACGGCGCGCGCCAGGATCTCCGCCCGCGGATCGCGCAGGCGCATCGCCAGCGCATCCAGGGAGGCGAGGTTCTCCTGCTTCAGGATCGGCGCCAGGCGGGTCTCCAGCATATAGGCCTTGTCCGGTGTCAGCACGATCCCGGACCGTGTCTTCACCAGCCCCGCGATCGCGGCGAAGCTTTCCGTGTTCATGCCATTCCTCCGGCCGGGCCGTGGCCCGCCTTTCCAATATGCGCCAAGGCCTTGTCGGCCAGTTGCTCGGGCGGGGCGAGGAACTGCGCCAGCCCGGCCTTCGCCACCGCGCCGGGCATGCCCCAGACCACGCTGGAGGCCTCGTCCTGCGCCAGGACCAGCCCTCCGGCGGCCGCCACCGCCTTGCAGCCCAGCATGCCGTCCTGGCCCATGCCGGTGAGTATCACCGCCAGCACCCGCCCCTCGCAGGCCGCGACGGCGCTGCGCAGCATCGGGTCCACGGCGGGGCGGCAGAAATTCTCCGGCGGGTCCGTGTTCAGCCGCGCCACCAGGCCGCCGCCGCCGCCCTCCAGCACCAGGTGGCGGTCGCCGGGCGCCACATAGAGGCGGCCGGGGCGCAGCGCCTCGCCATCCTTCGCCTCCGCCGCCGGCGGGCCGCCCAGCCGGCCGAGATGGTCGGCCAGCATGGCGGTGAACCCCGCCGGCATGTGCTGCACCACCACCACCGGCACCGGCAGGGGCGTGCTGAGCCGCCGCACGAAGGCCGCCAGGGCCTGCGGCCCGCCGGTGGAGGAGCCGATGGCCAGCAGCCGCGGCTTCGGCACCACCGCCGGCATCGGCCGCAGAACCACCGGGCCGGAGAGAAGCGAAGCGCCGGGCGGGGCCGGCGCCGCAGGCAGGGGCTGGCTAGGCTGCGGCGCGGCCGCCCGCGCGGGCGGCACGGGAAGCGGCGCCGAGGCCGCCGGCATGGATGGCGCCGACACGGAGGGCGCCGACACGAAAGGCGCCGGCAGGGGCACCGTGGGCTGGGCCGCGGACGGCGCGGCCGGCGGTGGTGTCACCAGCGGCGGCGCGGCGGCGGCGCCCGGCGCCGGCTGAGCCGGCCCGGGGACAAACCCGCGCATGCGGGCCCACCCCTTCACCTTGGCCACCAGGTCGGCCCGGAAGTTGGCATCGTTCATGCCGCCATTGGCGGCGCTCGGCTTCGGCACGTAGTCGGCCGCGCCGGCGCGCATCGCCGCCATGGCCGCCGCGGCGCCGCTCTCGTTCTGGGCGCTGGAGACGATCACCGCCAGGTTGGGGTGCGTCTTCAGCAGCAGGGGCAGCGCCGTCATGCCGTCCATCACCGGCATCTCCAGATCCAGCAGCATGACATGCGGGCGAGCCTCGCGCGGCAGGCCCATCAGGGCATCGATCGCCTGCTGCCCGTTGCCGACACTGCCGACGAGCTGCAGGTCCGGGTCGGCCTCGAGGAGGCGGGCATAGGCCGAGCGCACGGTCGTGCTGTCGTCGCACAGCATCACCCGGACCCTCCGGTTGCCCGCCGCCCCGCTGGGCGGCAGGCTTCTCACAGCTCGGCGTCCTCCGGCAGGAAGCCCAGCTGCACCAGCTTGCCCGTCACGATCTCGTCGTCGAAAGGCTTCATGATGTATTCCTGCGCCCCCGCGCTCAGCGCGGTGACGATGCGGTCGAACTCGCTCTCGGTGGTGCAGAGCATGATCACCGGCTCGTCCGGGCCGAACTCGGCGCGGGCGGCCTTGAGGAATTCCAGCCCGTTCATCACCGGCATGTTCCAGTCCAGCATCACCAGCCGGGGCAGGCTCTCGCGGCAGGCCTCGAGCGCCTTCTGCCCGTCCTCCGCCTCGCGCACCTGGAAGCCATGGCGCTCCAGGATGCGGCGTGCGGCCTTGCGGACCACGCGGCTGTCATCCACCACCAGGCAGTTCACGGCCTCGTTCATTGATCGTCTCCCTTTCAGCCGATCGCCAGGATGCGGTCCACATCGAGGACGATGAGCAGGCGCTCATCCTCCTTGTGGACCCCGCGCGACACATCCCGCCAGAGCGGGTCGAGCGTCGGCGGATTGGCAGCGAACCCCTCCTCGGGCAGCGCCAGAACCTCGCCCACCGAATCCGAGAGCAGGCTGTAGAGCTCGCCGCTCTGCTCCACCACCACGCTCATCGGCGGCGGCGCCCCCGCCTCGCGCGGCGGCAGGCCCAGCCGCCGGCGCAGGTCGATCGCGGTCACGATGCGGCCGCGCAGGTTCAGGCTGCCGGCCACCTCGCGCGGCGCCAGCGGCACCCGCGTGATGGCCTGAGCCGCCAGGATGTCCCGCACCGCCAGCACCGGCACTCCGCAGAGCTGCCCCGCCACCGTCAGGGTCAGGAACATCGCGGCGGCGCTCTCTGTCACCGCGGCAACGGCGCGTTGCGTGCTCGGGGGCATTTGCGTCTGCATGACCTTCCGCTCCTCAGCTGATGACCGGCGTGGCGAGGCATTCGCTCAATGCGGCCAAAAGCGCCTCACGCTCCGATTTGCCCACATATTCGTTGAAGCCCGCCTCGCGCGCGCGCCGCACCTGCTCGGCCTCGACCCGCCCGCTGAGCGCGATCATCGGCAGGGACTGCCATGTGCCGGATTCCCGCACCGCCCGCGCCAGGCCGATGCCGTCCAGGTCCGGCATCTCGATGTCGGAGACGATGATGTCGAAGGGCGCCCCCTGCTCGCGCAGCTGCAGCGCCTGCAGGCCGGTGTCCACCGCCGTCACGTCGTAGCCGGCGGCGGTCAGGCCGGGCACCAGCAGATGGCGGAAGAAGGCGCTGTCCTCCACCAGCAGCACGCGCTTGCGCGCGGCCGCCGGCGCGGTGCCGCGGAACCAGTCGTCCCCCGCCTGGTGCAGCCACCAGGCGCAGTCGATCACATCCGTCACCTTGCCGCAGATCACGGCGCTGCCGAGGAAGCCCGGCTGCTCGCTGGCGCCCTCGATCAGCAGGTGTTCCTCCACCACGTCGAGGATGGTGTCGACCATCAGGCCCATGGCGCGGTCGCGGTCGTTGAACACCAGCACCGCCTGGCGCTTGCCCGGCTCGGGCGGCATCCAGCCGCCGGACATGGCCACCAGCGGCATCAGCTTGCCGCGGTACTGCACCAGCGTCTTGCCGCCCGAATGCTCGATGCTCTCGCCCGGCAGGTCCTCCAGCCGCGCCACGAGGCCGAGCGGCACCGCCTTCGGCGTGTCGTCCCCGGCGCGGAACAGCAGCAGCGCCGTCCGCTCGCTGGAGCGGTGGCCGCGCATCCCCTCCGGCCCGCGCGAGGCGTCCTCGCTCGGCCCGTCGGCGCCGACGCCGGTGGCGCGGGCGATGCCGTTCGGGTCGAGGATCATGATGACGCTGCCATCGCCCAGGATGGTGTTGCCGCTGAACATCGTGACGTGGCGCAGGATCGGCGCCACCGGCTTGACCACGATCTCCTCGGTGTCGAACACCTTGTCGACGATGATGCCGAACACGTTGGCGCCGACCTGGGTGACGACGACGAAGCCCGCATCCCGCCGCCCCTCATCCGCCGCGTGTTCCAGCTGCAGCAGGCGGGAGAGCGAGACCAGCGGCAGCAGCCGGTCGCGCAGCCGCATCACCGGCGTGTCGTGGATGCGCTCGATCTGCGCGCCCTCGGCGCTGCCGCCCGCGCGCACCAGCTCCACCACGCCGATCTGCGGGATGGCGAAGCGCTCGCCCCCCGCCTCGACGATCAGCGCCGAGACGATCGCCAGCGTCAGCGGGATCTTGATGAAGAAGGTCGTGCCCTTGCCCTCGGTCGAGCGCAGGTCGATCGTGCCGCCGATCTTCTCGACATTGGTCTTCACCACATCCATGCCGACGCCGCGGCCGGAGACGGAGGTGATGGCGGCGGCGGTGGAGAAGCCGGCGCGGAAGATGAAGTGCTGGATCTCCCGCTCGCTCATGCTGGCGACCTCGGCCTCGGTGGCCAGGCCCTGGCCCACCACCTTGGCCTTGATCTTGTCCACCGCCAGGCCGCGCCCGTCATCGCCGATCTCGATGATGATGTGGCCGCCCTCGTGATAGGCGTTGAGCAGGATGCGCCCCACCTCCGGCTTGCCGGCGGCGCGGCGCTGCTCGGGGTTCTCGAGGCCATGGTCGCCGCTGTTGCGCACCATGTGCGTCAGCGGGTCCTTGATCAGCTCGAGCACCTGGCGGTCGAGCTCCGTCTCGGCGCCCTTCATCACCAGCTCGATCTTCTTGCCCAGCTCGTTGGCCAGGTCGCGGACGATGCGCGGCAGCTTCTGCCAGGCATTGCCGATCGGCTGCATGCGGGTCTTCATCACCCCCTCCTGCAATTCGGAGGTGATGTGGGAGAGGCGCTGCAGCGGCACGGTGAGCGCCGCGTCGCTGCGGGCGCGGACGAGCTGGAGGAGCTGGTTGCGGGTCAGCACCAGCTCGCTGACCAGCGTCATCAGGTCTTCCAGCACGTCGACCGAGACGCGGATGGTCTGCGCCGGCGTGATCGGGCCACCGCTGGCGGCGGCGCGGCAACCGGCTCGGTCACCGCCTCGGGGGCGGGCGGGGCCTCGGCTGGCTTCTCGTCGCCGAAGCTGGGCATCTCCGGCTCGGCCGCCGCCGGCATCTCGCCACGCCAGGCGGCGTCGAGCGAGGCAATCAGCGCGGTGTCGTCGCCCACCGGCTCGCTGCCGGTGTTCTCCAGGCCGGAGACGATGCCCTTGAGGCAGTCCAGCGCCGAGAGGATCAGGGTGATGCCGGCCGGCGTCACCTTGAGCGAGCCTTCGCGGTACTTGCCCAGCACGTTCTCGGCGGCATGCGCCACCTTCTCCAGCCGCGAGAGGCCGAGAAAGCCGCAGGTGCCCTTGATCGTGTGGACGTTGCGGAAGATCTCCGACAGCGTCTGCCGGTCGTCCGGGGCCTTCTCGAGCTTCAGCAGCGCGACATCGAGCGCGGCCAGCCCTTCATTCGTTTCAGTCAGAAAGTCGGCGAGAAGATCGTCCATCACGGTCCCCGACAGGCTGGGTTCGGCTCAGCCTGGGGGCCGGATGGCGAAGGAAAGGTAAATGTGGTGCCTTCAGCCTCCGGGGGCGATTCGCAGGGCGTCCGGCTCCGACTCGGGCGCCAGCGCCACCCGCCAGCCGGCGGCAGCGGCCAGGCGCAGCAGCAGCAGCGCGGGGGCGGCGCGGGCCCCCTCCACCGCCTCGCCACGCAGCAGGGCCGGCAGCGCCGCGGGCCAGGCGCGCATGGCACCCTCCGGCCGCAGCACGAAGCCCTCGCCCTGCGGGGCCAGCGTCACCGTGCCGCCG
>NZ_JCACVY010000166.1:0-9711 GCF_058833935.1 Roseomonas sp. TS2
GCGCGGGCGATCTTCTCCGTGCTGATGTCGATCTGCCGGATATCGTCCTGCGCCTGGTTGAAGTGTCCCTTCAGCTTCATGACCCTTTCGTTCAGCCGCGCCACGTCGCTGGCCAGCTTGCCCACCTCCTCACGGATGCGCCCCGCCTGGGCGCGCATGCGGATGTCCTGCATCAGCGCCCGCATCGCCGAGAGCATGGCCCAGAGCGTGGTGGGGGAGGCGACATAGACGCGCCGCCGCTGCGCCTCGTCCACCAGCGCGCCGAAGCCGGTGTGCAGCTCGGCGAACACCGCCTCGGAAGGGACGAAGAGGATGGCGGCCTCCGCCGTCTCGCCGGGGATGAGGTATTTGCGGGCGATGTCCTCGACATGCCGGCGCATGTCGGCGCTGAACTGCCGGGCGGCGACGCTGCGGGCGGCGGCGTCCTCCGCGTCGCGCAGCCCCTGCCAGGCCTCCAGCGGGAACTTGCTGTCCACCACCACCGGGCCGGGCGGGTAGGGCAGGTGGATCAGGCAGTCGCAGCGCGTGCCGTTCGAGAGGGTGTGCTGCCAGGAGAAGCTCTCCTGCGGCAGCCGGTCCTCGATGAGCTGGCGCAGCTGCATCTCGCCGAAGGCGCCGCGCGACTGCTTGTTGCCGAGGATGCCGGCCAGCGCGTTCACCTGCGCGCCCAGGGCTTCCATGTTCTGCCGCGCCGCGTCGATCACGGCCAGCCGCTCCTGGATCTGCCCCGCCGTCTCCTGTGCCTGGCGCGCCGAATCGGTGAGGTTGCGCAGGAAGCGCTCGTTCTGCTGGGCGAGCGCCGCGTCCAGCCGCTCGTTCTGCGCCGCCATGGCCTGCCGCAGCCCGGCGGTGGCGGTGGCCATGCGCTCGTTCTGCGCCAGCAGGCTGGCATCCAGCCGGCGGCTGGTCTCGTGCAGGCGCTCGGCCAGCTGCCGGTCCTGCTGCGCCAGGCGGTCTGTGGTGAGGGCGGCGAGGCGCTCCTGCGTGGCGGCCAGCGATTCCAGCTTGCCGGCCAGCAGGGCGAAGCCTTCCAGGCCGGTGGCGGCGGGCGGGGCGGGGCGCCGCAGCAGCATCATGCCCAGCAGCCCCAGCGTGATCAGGACGGACAACAGGGCGACGGGTACCAGCCAGTCGGACATCGCGCTCTCCAATGGTGCGGGCATCCTACAGGCAGGGCCGGGAAACGGAGAGGCTTGACGGTGATCTCCAAGTAGAGAAAAATTCTCTCATGAGAGAAGATTCGCCGCCCGACCCGCTGGAAGCGCGCCTGGCCGCCTGCCTCGCCCGGCTGCGCGCCGAGCAGGGCTGGGGGCTGGAGACGCTGGCCGAGCGCACCGGCATCAGCCGCGCCACCCTCTCCCGGCTGGAGCGGGGCGAGGCCAGCGCCACGGCGGGCATGCTGGGCCGGCTCTGCGCCGCCTATGGCCGCCCGCTCTCCTGGCTGATGCGGACGGTGGAGGAAGCCCCCGCCGCGCTGGTGCCGCCCGCTGCGCAGACGCTGTGGACCGACCCGGAGACGGGCTTCCGCCGCCGCTCCGTCTCGCCCCCCGCCGAGGGGTTGCGCGGCGAGCTGCTGGAGGGGGTGCTGCCGCCCGGCGCGCGCATCGACTATGCCCGCTCGCCCCTGCCGGGGCTGGAGCACCACCTCTGGCTGCTGGAGGGGCGGCTGGTGCTGACGGTCGAGGGCGTGGCGCATGCGCTGACGCCGGGCGATTGCCTGCGCTACCGGCTGCACGGCGCCAGCGCCTTCGCCTGCCCCGCCAGCGGCCCCGCCGCCCGCTACCTCCTGGCCATCATCCAGCCCTGAAAGCCCCGCGCATGATCGAGGAACTGACCGCCGACACCCTGCCCGCCGCGCTGCCCGAGCTCGCCGCGCTGCTGGAGGCCTGCGTGGCGGATGGCGCCAGCATCGGCTTCCTGCACCCGATGCCGGCGGGCGAGGCGGCTGCCTGGTGGCGCGGGCTGGAGGGCAGCCTGCGCGACGGCTCTCGCCGCGTGCTGGTGGTGCGGCGGGAGGGCCGCATCGCCGGCACCGGCGCGCTGGCGCTGGCCGGGCTGCCGAACGGGCGGCACCGGGCCGAGGTCTCGAAGCTGATGGTGCACCCGGCGATGCGGCGGCAGGGCATCGCGCGGGCGCTGATGCTGGCGCTGGAGGATGTGGCGCGTGCGGAAGAGCGCCCGCTGCTGGTGCTGGACACCAAGGCGGGGGATGCGGGGGAGCCCTTGTACCGCGCCCTGGGCTGGCGGGAGGCCGGGTCGATCCCGGGCTATGCCCTGCGCAGCGGGGGCGGTGCGGATGCGACGGTGTTCTACTACAAGACGCTGTGAGAAGTTCTTTTTCTTCAGAAAAAGAAGGTTCCTTTCCTCAGTGCCGGAAGTGGCGCATTCCGGTGAACACCATCGCCAGCCCCGCCTCGTCGGCCGCCGCGATCACCTCATTGTCGCGGATCGACCCGCCCGGCTGGATGACCGCCGTGGCGCCGGCGGCGGCCGCCGCCTGCAACCCGTCCGCGAAGGGGAAGAAGGCGTCGGAGGCGACGACCGAGCCATGCGCCAGCGGCGCCTCCAGCCCGGCGGCCTTGGCGGCCTCGGCCGACTTCCAGGCGGCGATGCGGGCGGAATCCACCCGGCTCATCTGCCCGGCGCCGATACCCACGGTGGAGCCGCCCTTGGCATAGACGATGGCGTTGGACTTGACGTGCTTGGCGACGCGGAAGGCGAAGATCAAATCCGCCATCTCCTGCGCCGTGGGGGCGCGCTTCGTCACCACCTTCAGCGCCGACTCGGCGATGCGCCCGGCATCGCGCGACTGCGCCAGGAAGCCACCCGAGACGGAGCGGATGACGCGGCCGGGCGAGGCCGGGTCGGGCAGGCCGCCGGTCAGCAGCAGGCGCAGGTTCTTCTTGCGGGCGAAGATGGCGCGGGCGGCTTCATCGGCGTCCGGTGCCACCACCACCTCGGTGAAGATGGCCGAGATGCGCTCGGCCGCGGCGGCGTCCAGCGGGCGGTTGGCGGCGACGATGCCGCCGAAGGCCGAGACCGGGTCGCAGCGCAGCGCCAGGTCCCAGGCCCGGGCCAGGCTCTCGCCTTCCGACACGCCGCAGGGGTTGGCGTGCTTGACGATGACGATGGCGGGCTTCTCGAACTCGGCGACGCATTCGAAGGCGGCGTCGGTGTCGTTCAGATTGTTGAAGGACAGCTCCTTGCCCTGCACCTGCGTCGCGGTGGCGATGCCGGGGCGGTTGGAGCCGTCCGTGTAGAAGGCGGCCTGCTGGTGCGGGTTCTCGCCGTAGCGCAGCGTCTGGCGCAGCACGCCGGCCATGGCGAGGCGGGGCGGGAAGTCCTGCTCCAGCTTCTCGGCGAACCAGGTGGAGATGGCGGTGTCATAGGCCGCCGTGCGGGCGAAGGCCGCCGCCGCGAGGCGCTTGCGGGTGGCAAGGCTGGTGCCGCCCTGCGCCTCCATCTCGGCCTGCACCTCCGCCATCTGCTCCGGCGCGGTGATGACGGCGACATCCTCGTGGTTCTTGGCCGCCGCGCGGGTCAGGGCCGGGCCGCCGATGTCGATTTCCTCCACCGTCTCCTCGTGGGAGGCGCCCTTCGCCACCGTGGCCTCGAAGGGGTAGAGGTTGGAGACCAGCAGGTCGATCGGCGCGATGCGGTGCTCATCCATCTGCGCCACGTGCTTCGGGTCCGCGCGGCGGCCGAGCAGGCCGCCATGGATCTGCGGCACCAGCGTCTTGACGCGGCCGTCCAGGATCTCGGGGAAGCCGGTGTGGTCGGAGACGTCCACCACGGCCACGCCGTTCTCGCGCAGCAGGCGGGCGGTGCCGCCGGTGGAGAGGATCTCCACGCCGCGCCCGGCGAGGAAGCGGGCGAAGTCGAGCAGCCCGGTCTTGTCATGCACCGAAATCAGGGCGCGGCGGATGGTCACGATGTCGGCCATGTGCGGTCCAACCTTCCTGCAGTCTCGTCGCGCGGGGCTTAGACCGTTGCGCCGCGCCGCTCAACCGAAGGCTGCGCAGGGCTGACCCATCCTTTGCGGGCGAAGCCGGTGGTCATCCTGGCCTCGCCTTCTGCCGGAAATCGCACGCCTGGCCTGGCCCGGGAGAGGGAGCTGATGAAGGAGGCGGGCCGCTAACGCGGGAAGTGCCTGCCCGTTCAGGGCGCCGGAAAGCGTGGCGGCCGAATCGCCGGCCGAGGCGAAGCGCCGGGCGAATGGCATGTGGCGAATCGGCACGAAGCCGCAGACTGCATGAAGCCTGGGCCGATTTCACAGGAGGGGCAAGGCCGGCCTGGCTCTGCAGCAGGAGCGGCAGGCTGTGCTGCGACCCTTCCTGACATGAGAGATGCGGCGCAATGCCCTCGCCGCCGGCAAGTCGGAAGCATTTTTTCCTGATCTCAAGCCAACTATTAAAATCGGTTGTTGTACGAAACAAAAATTTGGCTGTTCGCCGGATCAACAAGACGCGTCGGGTTTTGCGTGGCTAGAAATTTCAATCGGAAAGCAATTTTCGCGCCAAAAAATCAAACGACAGGAGATATCGCAGGAATAATATTAGCGAGAACTTAAAAGCAGATCAGGATTTTATTTATAATCATGTAATTAATATCCTCTTCTGAATTCGGAACAAATTTGAGTCTAGGAATTAGAAACTATAACGATAGAATTTAAGAGAATTTTTACTGTATTTTTTGTTTGAACTTGAGCTGTGGCCGACATAGGGTAGGCACCAACTCCTGGTCGATAAAAAATTATCGAGTCAGGAGAAGACGGAAAATCTCTGTATCTATAATTGTTACTTGAATATTGTTTGTATATTTTCGACGTGTGCATGTCGAACATGCCGCGCATGCGGTTTCTTTTGCCGGAAGCGGTGGAGAGTTTCCTCGCCCAGCTCAAGTCGGTGCTTCAAGCCTATCCTTGCGTGATTAAGCGGATCGCAGAAAGACAGAATTGATCTTCGAGGCCGTACAATAAAATTGCGTCATTGCGACAACAAGGTGCGGGCGAACGCCTGAGCCGAGTAAACCTGCGGCTCGGTTCAGGTATTCGTCGGGCCAATTCGGGTTCTGGTCCAACCGGTTCCCGTAAGAACGGCGTATCAGAGGGTGTTTTATCAGGAGAATTGGATGTCTCCAGGTAAAGCGTCCGATTCTTGGTCCTTCCAGGAGATAGAACAATGTCTGAGGCGTTTGCTGCGGATTATTTCGACGAACAGTACTACCTGCGCACCAATCCGGACGTCCTCCTTGCCATCACGTCCGGCCATTTCAACAGCGCCTACGAGCACTTCCAGCAGTTCGGCCAGTTCGAGATGCGCGCCCCGAACGTCATGTTCGACGCGGCCTCATACCTGCTGAACAACCCGGACGTGCTGGCGGCCGTGAGCCAGGGCCTGATCCCGAGCGCCTGGCATCACTTCGTGAATTTCGGCGTGAAAGAGGGGCGCAGCGGCGGCTCCTTCGAGGGCCAGTTCAGCGAAGAGGCCTACCTGGCCGCCAACCCTGATGTCGCCGCCGCCGTCGAGAACGGGGACTTCGCCAGCGGCTACGCGCACTACCTGCTGTTCGGCGCCAATGAAGGCCGCCCCGCCTTCAACACCGATGGCAGCACCGTGACGCCGGGCGAGACCTTCTATCTCACCGCGGGCAAGGACACCTTCACCGGCACCTCCGGCGAGGATACGTTCGTTGCCGAGGGCTACAGCCCGACCGACAGCAGCCAGCAGACCCAGATCAATGCCCTCGACTCGATCGATGGCGGCGCTGGCACGGACACGCTGAACATCGCGGTCGCCGGCACTGCCAATTCGCGCCTGGCCGGCACCGTCTCGAATGTCGAGATCATCAACATCGACAATACGGAGGCCGCCGCCGCCGCCGCCCATTCCGGCGGTTCCGTCGATGCCTCGAAGTTCAGGGGCGCGACCCAGATCTGGCAGATCGGCGACGCCGCCACCGTGATCAACCTGGCCGAGACCACCACGGCCGGCTTCCGTGACCAGGACGACGACGTCACTGTCATCGCCGCCGACGACGCCACCTCGGTCATGCTGGCGGTCGACAATGTCGATGCGGGCAGCTTCGACTTCGACGAAGTCTCCGGCGAGTCCCTCGCCTCCGTCACTCTCAGGGGGACCGTCAGCGAGGATTCCAGCGACACGCCCAATCTCGACATCATCGCGGGCACCGATGTCGAGGCTGTCACCATCGACACCGAGATCGATGTCTCCCTGGATGTGAACGAGGCCGGTGCCTCGACCAGGAGCGTGAATACGGTCGACGCCTCCGCCTCGACCGGCGCGATCGAGTTCTCTGCCGACTCCGCCACCACCTCGGTGCTGACCGGCAGCGGCGATGATGAGCTGTCCCTCAACACCGCCACGGCCCGCGGCGGCGCCGCCGCCTCGCTGAATTCCGGCGCCGGCGACGACACCATCCGGGTCTCCACCACCGGCACCGGCACGACCACCGTGAACGCCGGCGAAGGCAGCGACAGCGTCAGCATCTCCGGCCGCGGCACGGGCGTGCTGACGGTCAACCTCGGCGCGGGCGACGACAGCTTCGAAAGCAGCGTCGCCATCAACGGCAGCGATGTCATCGATGCCGGCGCCGGCACCGACACGCTGCTGCTGAGCCTGGTCGGCTCCGCCAACATCGGCGCGTTCCGCGGCTTCGACGTGTTCGACGTGAAGGACCTGGGCAAGACCCTCGATGTCGGCATCCTGGCGCAGAACAACAGCGTCACTGACTTCGTGGGCAGCGGCAGCTCCAACGCCGGTGTCCTGCAGAACATCGGCAGCGGCATCGGCTTCCGCGCCACGGGCGACATGGGCACGGGCGACACCCTGAGCCTGACCCAGGCGACCGCCGGCAGCCTGACCGTGACGCTGGACGCCGACGAGACCGGCACCGCCGACACGACCATCGATACCGCCGGGATGGCGATCAACGCGACCAACGCGAGGACGCTGAGCGCGGTGCTCGACGCCGACTACCTGGCCGGGATCGACGGCGAGACGACATCGGGCGACAACGTCTCCACCATCGCGCTGACGGGCGTGGCGACCAGCCTCTCCATCATGTCCGGTGGCGACAACGCCTCGAACGTCGTCACCTACACCGACAGCGCGACCACCGATGTGCTGGCCTCCGTCTCCGTCACCGGCGACCGCGCCCTGGACCTGAGTGGCGTGACCAGCACCGCCCTGGCCTCGGTCGATGCCTCCGGCCTGTCCGGCGCCCTGACCTTCAGCCTGGCTCAGCTGAAGGATGGCGGCTCGCTGGCCCTGGGCGGCGGCAATGATCTCATCACCGTCACCAACGCCTCCACCACCGGCGCCTTCGAGTCGATCTCCGGCCTGGGCGCGAATGACCAGCTGGTGCTCGCCGCCGCCTCCGTGGCGGCCGACGTGGACAGCACCGGCACCTACGCCCTCGCCGATGGCGTGCTGGCCTTCGAGGGGACGGGTCCGTCCACCTTCGACGAGGCCCTGGGCATCGTGGATGGCGCCCTGGCCCTGAACGCCGCCGCCGTGTTCGAGTATCTGAGCGACAGCTACCTGTTCGTCCAGGGCACGACGGATACGCTGGTGAAGCTGACCGGCCTGACCAGTGTGGACAGCCTCACCGAGAGCACCACCAGCGCCGACCACTTCATGATCGCCTGATCAGCGTGGTCACGCCCCGCCTTCGGGCGGGGCAGCCTGGAATGACAGAAAACCCCGCCACGTCGCCGTGGCGGGGTTTTCTCATCTCTGCTCGGCGTTGCGTCCGGAAGCCCGCTCCTGCCGGCGGCCTCTCTCCGGGAATGCCGCCGGGCGGCGGCCTGCCTCAGTGCGCCTCGCCCCAGTTGGCGCCATGGCCGATCTCGGCCTTCAGCGGCACGCGCAGCTCGGCCACGCCTTCCATCACCCGCCGCACGCAATCGGCGGTGGCCTCCACCTCCGCCTCCGGCACCTCGAAGAGCAGCTCGTCATGCACCTGCAGCAGCATCCGCGCCGAGAGGCCCGCCGCCTTCAGGGCGGCGGGCATCCGCACCATGGCGCGCTTGATGATCTCGGCCGCCCCCCCCTGGAAGGGGGCGTTGATGGCGGCGCGCTCGGCATTGCCGCGGCGGGCCTGCTCCTTGGCCTGGATGCCGTCGATCCACAGCTTGCGGCCGAAGGGGGTGGTGACGTAGCCGGTCTCCCGCGCCTCGGATTTCAGCCGCTCCATCTCCTCCAGGATGCCGGGATACTGGGAGAAATAGGCGTCGATGATGCCGCGCGCCTCGCCCGGCCCGATGCCGAGCCGCGCCGCCAGCCCGAAGGCGGACATGCCGTAGATGATGCCGAAATTGATGGTCTTGGCGCGGCGCCGCGCCTCGCGGTCCACCTTGTCCGGCTCCAGCCGGAAGATGTCGGCCGCCGTCCGGCTGTGGATGTCCTCGCCCTTCTCGAAGGCGTCGCGCAGGCTCGGCACGTCGGCCAGGTGCGCCAGCAGCCGCAGCTCGATCTGCGAGTAGTCGGCCGCCAGCAGCACATGCCCCGGCTCGGCGACGAAGGCGCGGCGGATGCGCGCCCCCTCCTCGGTGCGGATGGGGATGTTCTGCAGGTTCGGCTCGGTGGAGGAAAGCCGGCCCGTGGAGGTGATGGCCATGGAGAAATCGGTGTGGACGCGCCCGTCGCGCGGGTCGATCTGCGCGGCGAGGCCCTCGACATAGGTCGATTTCAGCTTGGCCAGCTGGCGCCAGTGCAGCACCTGCCGCGGCAGCTCGTGGCCACGCGCCGCGAGGTCCTCCAGCACGGCGGCATCGGTGCCCCAGGCGCCGGCCTTGCCGCGCTTGCCGCCCGGCAGCTTCTGCTCGTCGAACAGGATTTCCCCGAGCTGCTTCGGCGAGCCGACGTTGAAGGGCTTGCCGGCGAGTTCATGGATCTGCTGCTCCAGCGCCACCATGCGCTGCGAGAAATCCTCGCCGATGCGGGCCAGCTCGGCGCCGTCTACCTTGATGCCGGCCAGTTCCATGTCGCGCAGCACGGGCACCATGCGGCGCTCCACCTGCTCGTAGAGCGCCAGCGCCCCGGCGGCGCGCAGGCGGGGCCGCAGCGCCTGCCACAGCCGCAGCGTCACGTCCGCATCCTCGGCGGCGTAGGCGGTGGCCTTGTCCAGCGGCACCTGGGAGAAGGGCACGCGGGCGCGCCCCGTGCCCGTCACCTCGTCATAGGGGATGGGGCGGTGGCCGAGATGGCGCAGCGAGAGCTCGTCCATGCCGTGGCCGTGGCGGCCGGCATCCATGCTGTAGGAGATCAGCATGGTGTCATCGAGCGGGGCGACGGTGGCGCCGCCATTCTCGGCGCGGCCCAGCACCTCCAGATCGTACTTGGCGTTGTGCAGCACCTTGAGGACGGAGGCGTCCTCCAGCAGCGGGCGCAGCGCGGCGATGGCCTGGTCCTGCGTCATCTGCGGCGGCGGCTTCGGCGCCTCCTCCAGCAGGTCGCCCGTGCCGGCGGCGGGGCCGTGGCGGAGCGGGATGTAGCAGGCGCGGCCGGGCGCCACGGCCAGCGAGAGGCCCACGAGGTTGGCGTGCAGCGCGTCCAGGCTGTCCGTCTCGGTGTCCAGCGCCAGCACGCCGGCCTCGCGCGCGGCGGCGATCCAGGGCTCCAGCGCGGCCGGGTCGGTCACCGTCTCATAGGGGCCGAAGGGCGCGGCGTCGGCGGCGGGGGTGGCCTC
>NZ_JCACVY010000167.1:0-9680 GCF_058833935.1 Roseomonas sp. TS2
GCGCTGTCCTTGCGGCTGGAGGGAGGCTTGGCGTGCTTCACGCTGGCGAAGTCCCGCTTCAGCCGGTTCAGCAGGTCGCGCTCCGTGCCGCCCTGGAACACCTTGGCGACGAAGCCGCCGCCCGGCACCAGCACCTTGCCCGCGAAATCCAGCGCCAGCTCGACGAGTCCCAGGATGCGCAGGTGGTCGGTGGCGTTGTGGCCGGTGGTGTTGGGCGCCATGTCGGACAGAACGAGGTCGGCCGGCCCGTCCAGCGTGTCCAGCACGGCCTGCTCCACCGCCGCGTCCTGGAAGTCGCCCTGCAGCAGGGTGGCCCCGGCGATCACATCCATCGGCAGCAGGTCGAGCCCCACCACCTTGCCGCGCTCGCCCGCCTTCTGCACCGCCACCTGGGTCCAGCCGCCGGGCGCGGCGCCCAGGTCGACCACGCGCTGGCCGGGGTGGAACAGGCCGTATTTCTCATCCAGCTCGATGATCTTGAAGGCGGCACGGGACCGCCAGCCGGCCGCCTTGGCGGCGCGCACATAGGGGTCGTTGAGCTGCCGCTCCAGCCATTTCTGGCTGGCGGTGGTGCGGCCCTTGGCGGTGCGGAGGCGCGTGGTCAGGCCACGCCCGGCTCCGGTCGGAGTCTTCACGACAGGCAATTCCTCAAGAAGCGGTGTCTCAGGGCGCCGGGTGGGCGGCCCAGCGGGGCGGGTGGGCGGCACGGCGCAGCGGCGCGCGCTCCTGCCGCATCATGCGCAGCAGCATCCCCTCCCGCAGCCCGCGATCGGCGACGGTGACGCAGGAGGAGGGCCACAACCGGCGGATGGCGGCATAGATGGCGCAGCCGGGCAGGACGAAATCCGCCCGTTCGGGGCCGATGCAGGGATGCGCCCGCAGCCCTTCCCGCCCGAGATGGAACAGGTCGCGCAGCGCCTGGTCGGCCACCTCGATGTCCAGCACGCGCCCATCGACCAGCGGCCGGGAATAGCGCGGCAGCGACAGGGCGACGCCGGCCAGGGTGGTGACGGTGCCGCTGGTGCCCATCAGCCGCACGCCGCCGGCGCGCATCTCGCGGCCGATGCTGTGCACCCGGTCGAACTCGGTGAGCTGCTCGGTCACCTCGTCCACCACCCGGCCGAAGCCCTCCGGCGTGTAGCAGCACAGCCCCGCCCGTTCCGCCAGGGTGACGACGCCGAGCGGCAGAGAGACATAGCCGATCAGCTCCGCCTGCCCCCCCGCGCCGGCGCGGATCCAGGCGATCTCGGTGCTGCCGCCGCCGATGTCGAACAGCAGGGCGCGTCGGTCCTGCGGGCGAAGCAGGGGGGCGCAGGATTCCATCGCCAGCTCCGCCTCCTCCCGCGCCGTGATGATGCGGATGGGCAGGCCTGTGGCGGCCTGGGCGCGGGCAACGAAGGCGCGGCCGTTGCTCGCCTGGCGGCAGGCCTCGGTGGTGACGGCGAGCAGCCGCCGCAGCGGCCGGCGCAGCAGCTTCTGGGCGCAGGTCTGGAGCGCCAGCAGCGCCCGCTCCATCGCGCCCTCGGACAGGCGCCCCTCCCCCGCCAGCCCCTCGCCGAGGCGGACGACGCGGCTGTAGCTGTCCAGCACCCGGAAGGCGCCGGCCTGGGTGGGGGTGCCGACGAGCAGACGGCAGTTGTTGGTGCCGAGATCAATGGCCGCGAATGCACCGCCAGCGGCCGCGGAGGGCGGGTGGAAGCGGGCGACGGCAGGATTCGACACGGCATCTGGCATGGTATCAGGGGGCCTTTCCCGGCTCCGCCCGGGCAGGGGCAGAAGGGGGGCTTGCCAATGATCCGGCCTGCGGGCGCCCGGGGCAAGCGATTTCGCGCCGCAAAGCGGAATGGTTCAACACCCCCCTTGCAAGCCAATCTGGCGGGCGCTATATCGCCGCCAACGCCGTTGGGGAATAGTTTAACGGTAGAACTCCCGACTCTGACTCGGGCAGTCTTGGTTCGAATCCAGGTTCCCCAGCCAAGTTTTCCAACATGCTGAAATATTCCCAGGCTCTGGCACGGCATTCCGTGCGGGGCCTTTTTTGTATTCGACTGCGGCACTCATGCCGCGGAAAGCCGGCATCCTTCCTTTTTCCTGCGGCCATTTCGCGCGCAGGAAAGGCCGGGGAAGCACCCCTCCCCGGCCCGGTCGCTCAGCCGCCGATGCCGCCCAGCGCCAGATACTTGGTCTCGAGATATTCCTCGATGCCGTGGCTGCTGCCCTCGCGGCCGAGGCCCGACTGCTTGAAGCCGCCGAACGGCGCCTCGGCGGTCGAGATGATGCCCTCGTTGATGCCGATGATGCCGTATTCCAGCGCCTCGGCGACACGGAAGATCCGCCCCACGTCGCGCGAATAGAAATAGGCGGCGAGGCCGAACTCGGTGTCGTTGGCCAGGCGGATCGCCTCTTCCTCCGTCTTGAAGCGGAAGAGCGGCGCCACCGGGCCGAAGGTCTCCTCGCGGAAGATCACGGCGTCATGCGGCACGTTGGCCAGCACGGTGGGCTGGAAGAAATTGCCGCCCTTCTCGTGCGGCTTGCCGCCGGTGACGATGCTGGCGCCCTTCGACAGCGCGTCGGCGATGTGGTCCTGCACCTTCTTGACCGCGTCGGCATTGATCAGCGGGCCCTGGGTGACACCGTCCTCCATGCCGTTGCCAACCTTCAGCTTCTCCACCGCCGCCTTCAGCTTCTGGCTGAACGCCTCGTAGACGCCCTCCTGCACCAGCACCCGGTTGGCGCAGACGCAGGTCTGCCCGGTGTTGCGGTACTTCGAGGCGATGGCGCCCTTCACCGCCTCGTCGAGGTCGGCATCGTCGAACACGATGAAGGGCGCGTTGCCGCCCAGCTCCATCGAGGTCTTCTTGATGGTGGCGGCGCACTGCTCGAGCAGCACCCGGCCGACCTCGGTGGAGCCGGTGAAGGAGAGCTTGCGCACCAGCGGGTTGCCGGTCAGCTCCTTGCCGGTGCCGGAGGACGGGCCGGTGATGATGTTGCACACGCCCTTGGGCATGCCCGCGCGCTCGGCCAGCACGCCGATGGCAAGCGCCGAGAAGGGCGTCTGGCTGGCCGGGCGGATGACGCCGGTGCAGCCCGCCGCCCAGCCGGGGCCGGCCTTGCGGGTGATCATGGCGGCCGGGAAGTTCCAGGGCGTGATGGCGGCGAAGACGCCGACCGGCTCCTTGGTCACCAGGATGCGGCGGCCCTTGGCGTTCTGCGGAATGGTCTCGCCATTCACCCGGCGCGCCTCCTCGGCGAACCATTCGATGAAGCTGGCGGCGTAACCGATCTCGCCCTTCGACTCCGCCAGGGGCTTGCCCTGCTCGGCGGTCATGATGGCGGCCAGGTCGTCGGTGTTGGCCAGCATCAGCGCGGCCAGCTTCTTCAGGATGGCCGCCCGCTCGCTGGCCAGCATGGCGCGCCAGGCCGGCCAGGCGGCATTGGCCGCCTCGATGGCGCGGCGGGTCTCGGCCTGGCCCATGGCGGGCACGGTGCCCACCACCTCGCCCGTGGCCGGGTTGCGAACCTCCAGGCTCTTGGCGCTGTCCGCCTGCACCCATTCGCCGTCGATCAGGTTGGCCTGCCGGAACAGGTCGGGGTCTTTCAGCGGCAGCTTGGCAACGGTGTCGAGCATCGGGCTCTCCTTCCCTTTTCTCCGGCCCGCCGGAAGGCGGCTGACCGGGCGTTCCGGGAAAGGTAGGCGTGCGATGCCCCGCTGTCAGCCCACCTGCCGATGATCGCTGAAACCTGAGCGCAACACTTTCCGCCGCCCGGGCGTTGACCCGGCACGCCGGCAACCGCAGGCGCAGGCTACAAGGCTGGAGAACGCCATGGGTACGATCCTGCTGATCATCGTCATTCTGCTGCTGATCGGCGCGCTGCCGAGCTGGGGCTACAGCCGCGGCTGGGGCTACGGGCCCTCGGGTGGCCTTGGCCTGATCCTGCTGATCCTGATCGTGCTGCTGCTGATGGGCCGGATCTGACGCCGGCGGCCATCCCCCTCTCCTTTCGGGAGAGGGGGATGGCCGGCTCAGGCGGCGCTGGGGGCGGGCAGGCCCTGCACCGCGAGGTCCAGCGCCTCCAGCCATGCACCCGCCTTCAGGGCGCGGGCGATGCGGCGCGTCACGAACAGCCGCGGCCCCGACTTCTCCAGCACGATGGCGGCCCACACGGCCACCGCCAGCCCCGCCAGCGGCGCCAGATGCAGGTGCAGGAGCGCCACCAGGATACCGCCATGCAGCGGGGCCAGCCAGGCTGTCAGCACCATGGTCAGCGCCGCCACGAACAATCCGAGCGCGATCGTCAGATCCAGCCGTGCCAGGCGCGAGGCGGCGGCGACCTCCGCCTGCAGCCGGGGCAGCGCCACCCGGAGCGGGTCCTCGACCATCGGCGCACCGCCGCGGCTGGCCAGATAGCGGCGAGCGAGCAGTTCGGTGCGGGCGAGGCGGGTCCGACTCATGGCATGACGGCTCCGGAAGGTTGTGCTGCGACGCAGCATAGTCTCAGGTTGCCGTGACCGCCAAGCAATGGAAAGCGCCTCAGATCCGGTGGTGGAGGAAGGGGACGGCCGCCCGCTCCGCCGGAGCGGCGCGCCCTGCCACTGGGAACTCCGCATGGCATGGCGCAGTTCCGTCGCCCGGTGGAATAACCGGCGGAACAAGCCGCATCATCACGCCACACCCGGCCCGGCAGGCCCTAGGATATCGGGCCGGACCGCGGCCGGAGCGGCCGCCACCACCGGACTGCGCCCCGGCCAGGGGCGGGCGACCTTCACTCCACCGTCACCGCCTTGGCCAGGTTGCGCGGCTGGTCCACATCGGTGCCCTTCAGCACCGCCACGTGGTAGGCCAGCAGCTGCACCGGTATCGCGTGCAGGATGGGCGCCACGAAGGGATCGACCGTGGGCAGCACCACCACCCGTTCGGCGAAGCGGCGCAGCGCCGGGGCGCCCACCGCGTCGGTGAAGGCCATGATTCGGCCGCCGCGTGCCGCCGCCTCCTGCAAATTGGATGCGGTCTTCTCGAAGAGCGGGCCGGAGGGGCAGAGGGCGATCACCGGCACCGTCGGGTCGATCAGCGCGATGGGTCCGTGCTTCATCTCGCCGGCGGCATAGCCCTCGGCGTGGATGTAGCTCAGCTCCTTCAGCTTCAGCGCGCCCTCGAGCGCGATCGGGTAGAGGCTGCCGCGGCCGAGGAAAAGCACGTCCCGCGCCTGCGCCACCTCGCGCGCCAGCTCCAGGATCTCGGCGCTGTCCTCCAGCAGGGCGGCGGCATGGGCGGGCACCTCCAGCAGGGCGGCGGTCAGGCGCGCCTCCTCGGTGGCGGGCAGCGTGCCGCGCGCCCGGCCGAAGCCCAGCGCCAGGCTGGCCAGCACCGCGAGCTGCGCGGTGAACGCCTTGGTGGAGGCGACGCCGATCTCCGGCCCCGCCACGGTCAGCACCGTGCCATGGCTCTCCCGCGCCATGCTGCTCTCGGCCACGTTCACCACCGAGAGGATGCGCTGGCCGCGCTCGCGCAGCAGGCGCAGCGCCGCCAGCGTGTCCGCCGTCTCGCCGGACTGGCTGACGAGCAGCGCGGCGCCGCCCTCGGGCAGCGGCGGGTCGCGGTAGCGCAGCTCGCTGGCGATGTCGGCATCGACCGGGATGCGCGCCACCTGCTCGATCCAGTAGCGCCCGACCTGCGCCGCCAGATAGGCCGAGCCGCAGGCGCTGAAAGAGATCTTGGGCACCGCCACCGGGTCGAAGGGCAGCGCCGGCAGGGCCACGGCGCGGCTGGCCGGGTCGATATACTGGCGCAGCGTGTCGCCGAGCACGACGGGGTGCTCGTGCAGCTCCTTCTCCATGAAGTGCCGGTAATTGCCCTTGCCCACCGCGGCGCCGGAATAGGCGGTGAGCTTGATGGCGCGCTCCACCGGCCGGTCATCGGCGTCGAAGAAGCGGGCATCGCGATCGGAGAGCACCACCCAGTCGCCCTCCTCCAGATAGGCGACGCGGCGCGTCATGGGCGAGAGCGCCAGGGCGTCGGAGCCCACGAACATCTCGCCCTCGCCATAGCCCACGGCCAGCGGGCTGCCCTGCCGCGCGGCGATCAGGGTGCGAGGATGGCCGGCGAAGACCATCGCCAGCCCGAAGGCGCCATGGATCTTCTTCAGCGTGGCGGAGACGGCCTGCTCCGGCGTGGCGCCGCCGGCCAGCAGGTGGTCGAGCAGCTTGGCGACCGTCTCGGTGTCGGTCTCCGTCTCGAATTCCACGCCCTCGGCTTCCAGCTCGGCGCGCAGCTGGGAGAAATTCTCGATGATGCCGTTGTGCACAACGGAGACGCGGGCGGTGCCGTGCGGATGGGCATTGCGCTCGGTCGGCGCGCCATGCGTCGCCCAGCGGGTGTGGCCGATGCCGATGGTGCCCGCCAGCGGCTGGGCCTCCAGCGCATTCGCCAGGTTGACGAGCTTGCCCTCGGCGCGGCGGCGCTCGATGTGCCCGTTCACCAGCGTGGCGATGCCGGCGCTGTCATAGCCCCGGTATTCCAGCCGCCGCAGCCCTTCCAGCAGGCGCGGGGCGGCATCGTCCCGCCCCACCACACCGACGATCCCGCACATCAGCCCTTCTCCTTCCGGCGGGCGGCGCGGAAGGCCGCGGCCGCCCCGGGTTTCTCAGCCGCCCGCGCGCGGGCGAAGGCCAGCGCATCCGGCGCCACATCCCTGGTCAGCACCGAGCCGGCGGCGGTCATCGCGCCGTCGCCCAGCGCGATCGGCGCGATCAGCGTGGTGTGGGAGCCCACGAACACGCCGGCGCCGATCTCCGTGCGGTGCTTGGCGAAGCCGTCATAGTTGCAGGTGATGGTGCCGGCGCCGACATTGGTGCCCGCCCCCACCGAGGCGTCGCCCAGATAGGTCAGGTGGTTGGCCTTGGCCCCCTGGCCCAGCGCCACGTTCTTCAGCTCGACGAAATTGCCGACATGCGCGGCGGGCCCCACATCCGTGCCCGGCCGCAGCCGCGCATAGGGGCCGACCAGCGCGCCGGCGCGCACCACGCAGCCCTCCAGATGGCTGAAGGCCCGGATCTCGGCGCCGTCCTCCACCGTCACGCCGGGGCCGAACACCACATGCGGGCCCACCGTCACATCCTGGCCGAGCCGCGTGTCGTGGCTGAACACCACGCTCTCGGGCCAGGTCAGGGTGGCGCCGCCTTCCATGGCGGCGCGGCGCAGCGCCTGCTGCACCGTGGCCTCGGCGGCGGCCAGCTCGACGCGGCTGTTGATGCCGCGCAGCTCGGCCTCCGGCGCCTCCACCGCGACGACGCGCTTCCCCTCGGCCACGGCCAGCGGCACCACGTCGGGCAGGTAGTACTCGCCCGCCCGGTTCTCGTTGCGCACGCCGCGCAGCCAGCGGAACAGGTCGGCCGCCGGGGCGCAGAGCACGCCGGCATTGCACAGCCCGACGGCGCGCTCGGCCTCCGTGGCGTCGGCGTACTCGACGATGCGGGTGACGTTGCCGCTCCCGTCCTGCATCACCCGGCCATACTTCGCCGGGTCCTCCGGCCGCATGGCCAGCAGCGCGAGGCCGGCCCCCTCGCCGCCTTCCGCGCCGCGCGCCGCGCGCAGGCGGCGCAGCGTGGCGGGGCTGATCAGCGGGTTGTCGGCATAGAGCACCGCCACGTCGCCCGCGAAGCCGTCGAGCAGCGGCGCGGCCTGCAGGGCGGCATGGCCGGTGCCCAGGCGCTCGGCCTGCACGACGGTGGCGTGCGGCGCGGCGGCGCGCTCCAGCGCCGGCATGTCGGGGCCCACCACCACCACCAGGCGGTCGAACACCCCCTCGCAGGCGGCGATGAGGTGGCTGAGCATCGGGCGCCCGGCAATGGGATGCAGCGCCTTGGGCAGGCGGCTCTTCATGCGGGTGCCGAGGCCGGCGGCGAGCAGGATGGCGGCAGCATTCATGCCCCGCTTCTGCCTGGGAAAGCCAAGGCCCGGCAAGGGTTTCCGGCGTCACTTCGCATTGCCGCACGAAACATGGCATGAACCGGCGCCATGCAACGAACCGTGATCTTCGACCTGGACGGCACGCTGGTGGACAGCCGGCCGGACATCCACGCGGCGCTCAACCGGCTGATGCAGGCGCGCGGCCTCGCCCCCTTCACCCTGGCGGAGGTGACGCGCTTCATCGGCGACGGCGTGCCGGTGCTGCTCGCCCGCGCCTTCGCCGCGCGCGGCCTGCCGGCCGACCCCACCGCCCAGCCCGCCTTCCTGGCCGATTACGAGGCCAACGCCGCCGTCCACACGAAGCTGTTCGGCGGCATGGCGGCGGTGCTGGACGGGCTGGCGGCCGAAGGCTGGGCGATGGCCGTCTGCACCAACAAGCCGGAGAAGGCCGCACGCCTCCTGCTGGGGGCGCTCGGCCTGGATGGCCGCTTCGCGGCGCTGGGCGGCGGCGACAGCTTCCCCGTCCGCAAGCCGGACCCGGCGCATGTGCTGGCCACGCTGGCCGCGGCCGGCGGCACGCCAGGAGCGGCGGTGATGGTGGGCGACCACCACAACGACATCGCCGCAGGCCGCGCCGCCGGCCTGCCGGTGGTCTATTGCGGCTGGGGCTACGGTCTGCCGGAGATGGCGGAAGGCGCGCCGGTGGCGGACGGCCCCGCGGCCCTGCCCGCGCTGCTGCGGCGGGCGCTGGCCGGCTGAGGCCTCAGCTGGGGCCCAGTTCCAGCAGATAGGCGGTCAGCCGCCCCAGCCAGCGGCCCGGCATCTCCACCCGCACGGGCAGCACCGGGGCACCCGGGCGCGGGCTGGCCATCCAGGCGATGGCCTCCTGCGGCTCGCGCAGGTCCCGCTCGTCATCGTGGCGGAAGCCGGCGGTCTGGCGGCCGGTGAAGCCGCAGCGCACCGCCTCGCCGCTCCAGGCCTCGCGCCAGGGGGCGAGGCGGTCCCGCCCCAGGGTGCGGGCGGTGAACTCGGCGCGGCGGCGGCCGTCGAACACCGTGGCCTCGGCCTCGCAGCGGCCGGTGCGGGCCAGGTTGCGCGCCATCTGCGCCACCGGCGTCAGCGCGTCCACCGTGCCGCGCCACAGGGCGGGCGGCACCGGCTCCCGCTCCGGGTCCTCGGCCGGCACGAGGTGGCGCAGCGTGGCCTGACCGTCGGGGTATTCCAGCACCACCTGGCGCGGCTTGCCACGCCACACCCCATCCCCCACGAAACGCACCGGCTGGGCGCGATGCTCCCGCCACAGCCCCTCGACACGGTTGACCTGCCGCCCGGCGCTGAACCAGCGTGCCAGCCCGGTCAGGTGCACGGCGGATTCGATGCGGTAGTGGCGTGGCGAATCCAGGTCGAACATCACCTCCACCCGCATCACCTGCATGCCCGCCGCCTGCACGCCATAGACGGCCCGCAACGGTTCCGCCCGCCCCGGCAGGGGCAGGAAAAGCACGGCGGCGAGGAGCGGCAGGAGGAGACGGCGCATCCCGTTCAGATGATGCGCCGGGCGGGTGTTTGTAGATGAGGAATGATTGTGACCCCTGCTTGACACCTTTCCGGCCGCCCGTTATTTCCCCGCCCACACCCGATGGGTGCGTAGCTCAGCGGTAGAGCATCGCCTTCACACGGCGGGGGTCACAGGTTCAATCCCTGTCGCACCCACCATCGGGTCCTCGAATTTCCTGATCGTCAGGCTGCCAACGGGGCCGTGCATCGCACGGC
>NZ_JCACVY010000168.1:0-9653 GCF_058833935.1 Roseomonas sp. TS2
TAACCCCGAGACCCTCGCCCTGCATGCCGGCTGGCGGGCGGACCCCAGCACCGGCTCCGTGGCGGTGCCGATCCACCAGACCACCAGCTTCCAGTTCCAGGACACCGGCCACGCCGCCCGGCTCTTCGCGCTGGAAGAGGGCGGCAACATCTACAGCCGCATCATGAACCCGACGCTCGACGTGCTGGAGCGGCGCATGGCGGCGCTGGAGGGGGGCGTGGCGGCGCTGGCGCTGGGCTCGGGCCAGGCGGCCAGCAGCTTCTGCGTGATGAACCTCTGCGCGGCGGGGGACAACATCGTCTCCTCCACCGCCATCTATGGCGGCACCTGGAACCTCTTCGCCAACACGCTGAAGCAGTTCGGCATCGAGGTCCGCTTCGTCGACCCGGCCGACCCGCAGGCCTTCGCCGCCGCCTCCGACGACCGCACCCGCGCCTGGTACGCCGAGACGCTGCCCAACCCGAAGCTGGAGGTCTTCCCCATCGCCGAGGTGGCGGCGCTCGGGCGGGGCATGGGCATCCCGCTGATCATGGACAACACGGCGGCGCCGATCCTCTGCCGGCCGCTGGAGCATGGCGCGGCCATCGTCATGCACTCCACCACGAAGTGGATCGGCGGGCATGGCAGCAGCATCGGCGGCATCGTCGTCGATGGCGGCAATTTCGACTGGGCGGCCCATCCGGCACGCTTCCCCACCCTGAACCAGCCCGACCCCAGCTACCACGGCGCCGTCTGGACCGAGGCCGCGAAGCCGATGGGCCCCGTCGCCTACATCCTGCGGATGCGCACCTGCCTGCTGCGCGACATCGGCGCGGCGATGGCGCCGATGAACGCCTTCCTCTTCCTCCAGGGGCTCGAGACGCTGCCGCTGCGGATGGAACGGCACTGCGCCAACGCGCTGCGCGTGGCGGCCTTCCTCGCCGCGCACCCGGCGGTGGCGAAGGTGATCCATCCCTCCGTGGCCAGCGGCCCGGCGCGGCAGCGGGCGGCGGCGCATCTGAAGGGCGGCCTCGGCAGCCTGCTCGGCTTCGAGCTGAAGGGCGGCGCCGAGGCGGGGCGCCGCTTCATCGAGGCGCTGCGGATGTTCTACCACGTGGCGAATATCGGCGACGCGCGCAGCCTCGCCATCCACCCCGCCACCACCACGCACAGCCAGCTCTCGGCCGAGGAGCAGGCGGCGGCCGGCGTCACGCCCGGCTATGTGCGCCTCTCGATCGGCATCGAGCATATCGACGACATCCTGGCCGATCTCGGCCAGGCCCTGGCCGCCGCCGGAGCAACAGCATGACCTCTCCCCTGGGGGCCTTCCCCGCCATCCGCCCCCGCCGCAACCGGCACGATGCCTGGACCCGCCGGCTGGTGGCCGAGCACCGCCTCTCGGTGGACGACCTGATCTGGCCGATCTTCGTCATGGAGGGCAGCGGCGGCATCTCCGATGTGGGCTCCATGCCCGGCGTGCAGCGGGTGACGATCGACCGGCTGGCGCAGCACGTGGCGCCGGCGGTGGAGCTCGGCATCCCCGCCATCGCCCTCTTTCCGATGACGCCGCCGGAGCGGAAGGACGCCGAGGGCACCGAGGCCACCAACCCCGAGAACCTGATGTGCCGCGCCTCCCGCCTGCTGAAGCGGGAGTTCCCCGATCTCGGCCTGGTGGGCGACGTGGCGCTCGACCCCTACACCGACCACGGCCATGACGGCGTGATCCGCGACGGCTACGTGGCCAATGACGAATCCCTCACCATCCTCGCCGCCCAGGCGGTGAACCAGGCGGAGGCGGGCATCGACGTCATCGCGCCCTCCGACATGATGGATGGCCGCGTCGGCGCCATCCGGGCCGCGCTGGACGGGCGCGGGCTGATCCACACCCGCATCATGTCCTACGCCGCCAAGTACGCCTCCGCCTTCTACGGCCCGTTCCGCGACGCGGTGGGCTCGGGCGGCGCGCTGAAGGGCGACAAGAAGACCTACCAGATGGACCCCGCCAATTCCGACGAGGCGCTGCGCGAGGTGGCGCTCGACCTGGCCGAGGGCGCGGACATGGTGATGGTGAAGCCCGGCATGCCCTATCTCGACATCGTCCGCCGGGTGAAGGACCGCTTCGCCGTGCCGACCTACGCCTATCAGGTGAGCGGCGAGTACGCGATGATCATGGCCGCCGTGCGCAATGGCTGGCTGGACCACGAGAAGGCGATGCTGGAAAGCCTGCTGGCCTTCAGGCGCGCCGGCGCCGATGGCGTGCTGACCTATTTCGCGGTGGATGCCGCGCGCAAGCTGCGCGAGCGCTGAAAGGCCGGGGGAGAAGGAATTCTCCCCCGGGCCCCCTCATCTTCTTTCTGTCAGCAAGGCAAGGGCGGCGTCAGCCCACGGAGGCGCGGTCCAGGCGCTCCATGTCCTCCTGTTCGAGCCGGAGCGCCGTCGCCGCCAGCAGCTCCTCCAGTTGTTCCGGCTTCGTCGCGCTGGCGATCGGCGCGGTGATGCCGGGGCGCGCCATCATCCAGGCCAGCGCCACCCGCGCGGGCGTGGCGCCGTGCCGCGCCGCCACCGCGTCCAGCGCCGCCAGGATGCCGAGGCCGCGCTCGTCCAGATACTTGGCGACACCCTGGCCGCGCGGGCTCTGCCCGAGATCGGCCTCCGAGCGGTACTTGCCGGTGAGGAAGCCGGCCGCGAGGGAGAAATAGGGAATCACCCCCAGCCCTTCCTCCTGGCAGACCGCCTCCAGCGCCGCCTCGTAGCGCATCCGCTCGGCGAGGTTGTAGTGCGGCTGCAGGCTCTCGTAGCGCGGCAGGCCGAGGCGGGCGCTGGTCTCCAGTGCCTCCCGCAGCCGCGGCGCCTCGTGGTTGGAGGCGCCAATGGCGCGCACCTTGCCCTCCCGGATCAGTTCCGCGAAGGCGCCGAGCGTCTCCTCCAGCGGCGTCTCCGGGTCGTCCTTGTGCGCTTGGTAGAGGTCGATCCGCTCGACGCGCAGGCGGCGCAGCGAATCCTCCACGGCGCGGCGGATATAGGCGGCGGCCAGCCCCTTGCGGTCCGGCGCCAGTTCCATGCCCACCTTGGTGGCGATCACCACCTTCTCCCGCCGCCCGCCGCCCTGGGCCAGCCAGTTGCCAATCACCGTCTCTGACTCGCCGCCCTGGTGGCCTGGCGCCCAGACGGAATAGACATCGGCGGTGTCGATGAAATTGCCGCCCGCTTCCACGAAGCGGTCGAGCAGGCGGAAGCTGTCCGCCTCGCCCGCCGTCCAGCCGAAGACGTTGCCGCCGAGGCAGAGGGGCGAGACGCGCAGGCCGGAGCGGCCGAGTTCGCGCAGTTCCATGGCGGAATCTCCTTCCTGTCAGCCGGTCAGTATTGGCGCTTCCGGCCGGATGGGAAGCGCCGGATGCGCGGAGGGCGGCCCCCTGGCCGGGAGCCGCCCTCCGCAGCCAAGTCAGGCGCCGTGCCTCAGCCGCGCGGCACGGGGCGGCGCGGCGGCTGCGGCGGCACGATGGTCGGCGCCGGCAGGGCGAAGGCGGAGCGCAGCTCGCCCGCCATGAAGCGCTGTGCCTCGCCGGCACGGGCCAGCAGCTGCGGGTCGGCGCCGAAGAACTCGTGCGTCACGCCCGGGTAGTCCTGCGCCACCACCTGCACGCCCGCCGCGCGCAGCTTGTCGGCCAGCATCATGCCGTCGCTGCGCAGCGGGTCGATCTCGGCGGTGACGATGACGGCCTTGGGCAGGCCGCGCAGCTCGGCCCGGCCATAGACATTCAGCCGCGGGTCCTGCAGCTCGGCCGGGCCGCTGGTGTACTTCTCGACGAACCAGCGCATCATCGCCGCGTTCAGCGGCTTGGCCATGGCGTTCTCGCGGTAGGAGGGCGTGGTCATGTCGGTGCCGGCCACCGGGTAGATCAGGCCCATCGCCACCGGCAGCGGCGCGCGCGCCTCGCGGGCCGACATGGCGGTGGTGATCGCCAGGTTGCCGCCGGCGCTCTCGCCCACCACGGCCACGCGGGAGAGGTCGGCGCCAAGCTGCGCCGCGTTCTGCACCGCCCAGATGTAGGAGGTGTAGGCGTCGTCATGCGCGGAGGGGAACTTGTTCTCCGGCGCCTGGCGGTAGTGCACCGAGAGCACCACGGCCTGCGCCTCGGCGGCCAGGGCGCGGGCCGAGGCGTCGTAGGTGTCGAGGTCGGCGATGACGAAGCCGCCGCCATGGTAGTAGACGATCAGCGGCAGCAGGGCGCGCGGCGGCTGGCCGGCGCGCGGCGGCTCCACGGGGCTGTAGAGGCGGGCCATCAGCGGCCCGGCATTGCCCGGGATCTCCAGGTCGCGCACCACCGGCAGCGGGCGCGGCGCGACGGGCAGGCCCTGGGCGCGCAGCCGGTGCTTCACCGCGTCGGCCATGCCGGGCTGGCGGCGCGCTTCCTCGGCGCTCAGCGTCTCGATCGGCTTGGGGTTCAGCGCCTGCAGGCTCTCCAGCAGCGCACGCATCTGCGGATCGGCCTTGCCGGTCGGGTCGGCGGGGGGCAGCGGCATCGGCTCGGTGGCGCAGGCGGCCACCAGACCGGCCAGGCCCATCGGCAGCAGCAGGCTGGCGCGGCGGGACATCATCGTCATCAGTATCTCCTCGGGAGCCACCCGCGTGTCGGCGGGCGGCCTTGCGAGGGCGGAACGTCAGGCCGGCGCTTTTGGTTGCCCGGCTCCCGCTTGCGGCCCGGAGCGGGAGGAGGCGCCGCCGCCCTCCCCCGCCCCGCCTGTTCAGACGATGAAGCTCAGACGATGCCTCCCTGGCGCATCGCCGCGATCTCCGCCTCCGAGTAGCCGAGGCCGGAGAGCACGCTCTCCGTGTGCTGCCCCAGCACCGGCGCGGCGGAGCGGTAGTCGGGCGGGGTGGCGGAGAGCTTCACCGGGTTGGCGATGACCTTCACGCTCTCGCCCGAGGCGTGCGGCATCTCCACCACCATGTTGCGCGCCACCACATGCGGGTCGGCGAAGACATCCTTCAGCGTGTTGATCGGGCCGCAGCCGATCTTCAGCGCCTCCAGCTTCTCGATCCACTCCTTGGTGGGGCGGGTCTTCGTCACCGCCGTCAGCGTCTCGGTCACCAGCGCGCGGTTGCCGACGCGGGCGGCGTTGGTGGCGTAGCGCTCGTCGGCCAGCAGGTGCTCCAGCGCGAAGTTCTTGCAGAAGCGCTCGAAGGTCGGGTCGTTGCCGATGGAGAGCACCATGTAGCCATCGGCGGTGGGGAAGACCTGGTAGGGCACGATGTTGGGGTGCTGGTTGCCGAGGCGCGGCGGGTTCTCGCCGGTGGCCAGGTAGTTCATGCCCTGGTTGGCGAGCCAGGCCACATGCGTGTCCAGCATGCCGATGTCGATCTGCTGGCCCTGCCCCGTCGCCTGCTTGTGGCGCAGCGCCGCGAGCACGCCGATGGTGCCGTAGAGGCCGGCGAACAGGTCGGCCACCGGGATGCCCACCTTCTGCGGCTCGCCCTCCGGCTCGCCGGTGAGCGACATGACGCCGCCCATCGCCTGGATCAGCGCGTCGTAGCCCGGGCGCGGCGCATAGGGGCCGGTCTGGCCGAAGCCCGTGATCGAGCAGTAGATCAGCCCCGGATACTTTTCCTTCAGCTGCTCCCAGCCGAGGCCGTACTTGGCGAGCGCGCCGACCTTGAAGTTCTCGACCAGGATGTCGGCCGTCTCCAGCAGCTTGTGGACGATGGCCTGGCCCTCGGGGCGGGCGATGTCCACCGTCACCGACTGCTTGTTGCGGTTGACGCCGACGAAATAGGCGCTCTCCCGCGTGTTCGGCACATAGGGCGGAGCGAAGCCGCGGGTGTCGTCGCCCGCCTCGGGGCGCTCGATCTTGATCACCTCGGCACCCAGGTCGCCCAGCATCTGCGTGCAGGTGGGGCCCGCCAGCACCCGGGTCAGGTCCACCACGCGCAGGCCCTTCAGCGGGCCGGTCGGCTCAGTCATCGCTTCTGTCTTCCGTTTGCTGTCAACACTTACCACGGGTCGGGCGGCGTCGGCCGGCTTTCCGGCCACGCCCCATCAAGCCAGAAGCGGCGGCGGAGGGCCAGCCCACCCAAGCCGCTTCCGGCATGCCTCTCACAGCCAGCCGGGCACGATCAGCACCGCCCAGGCCAGCAGCGGCCCCGCCACCACGACCAAGCCGCTGTAGACAAGGAAGCGGCGGAACAGCTTCTCCCGCTCGCCCTCCGGCGCGTTGGCCAGCACCAGCGCGCCATTGGTCGAGAAGGGGCTGACATCGACAATGGTGGCCGAGATGGCCAGCGCGGCGATCATGCCGACCGCCCCCACCTCGCCCCCCGCCAGGAAGGGCACGGCGAGCGGGATGATGGCCCCCAGCACGCCGGTGGAGGAGGCGAAGGCCGAGACCACGCCGCCGATGTAGCAGAGCAGCAGCGCCCCCAGCAGCGGCGCGCCGAGGGCCACGACGCTGCCGCTCACCAGATCGACCGCGCCCGATTTCTGCAGCACGCCGACATAGGTGATGACGCCGGCGATCAGCAGCACGGTGGACCAGCTCACCTTGTCCACCGTGCCCTTCTGGGATTCGGGCGCCACCAGGGCCAGCGCCACGGCCACGGTGATGGCCATCAGGCCGACGTTCAGCCCGAAGGCGAGCGAGCCGATGCCGAGCACGAGCAGTCCCAGCAGCGTCAGGCCGCGCTGGGCGTCGAGGGCGGGCACGGCGTGCGGCTCCGCGCCCTTCGGCGCGGCGGGGGTGCCGCCATGGCCACGCACCGGCAGCGAGGGGCGGCCGCCTTCCTCGAACTCGTCATGCGCCACGCCGTCGCGCCGGCCGATCAGCCGGGCACCGCCGAAGACGAAGTACACCGCCACGGCGACCGCCAGGTTGAACAGCAGGCTGGCCAGGAACAGCACCATCTCGTCGCCCGGCAGCCCGGCACGCTCGACGATCTGGTTGGTGATGCCGCCATAGATCGAGATGGGCGAGAAGCCGCCGCCCTGCGCGCCATGCACCACCAGCAGGCCCATCATCAGCGGGTCGATGTTGTAGTGGCGGGCGAAGCGGAGCGCGATGGGCGCGATGATCGCCACCGCAGCCGGACTGACCGCGCCGATGGCGGTGAGGATGGCGGCGACGCCGAACATCACCCAGGGAATGGCGGCGATGCGCCCGCCCACCGCCCGCACCGCCCAGTGCACCAGCAGGTCGATGGTGCCGTTCTTCTGCGCGATGGCGAAGAGGTAGGTAATGCCCACCAGGGTGACGAACAGGTCGCCCGGGAAGCCGGCCAGGATCTGGCTGGCCGTCATGCCGACCGCGAAGACACCGATGAGGAAGGCCAGGGCGAAGGCCAGCGCGCCCATGTTGATGGGCAGCGCCGTGCCCAGGATGAACATCACGACAAGCCCCATCGTGGAGGCGAGAGCGGGTGACATGGTCTTGGATCGTTCCTGCGGCTGGACGGGGCCGATGGGCTGCCGGTGGCTTCTTGGCGCCTGTGCGTTGCGGAAAGGCGGCGCGGCGCGGGGCCGCCTTCCTGTTCGGTGCCCCCGGCGCCGCGCTGCCGCTTGGCCCGGGGCTTTAGGGCAGAACGGGCGGGCGGTGGAACCCTCCCCCGCCGCCTGTCCCGCCCGCCGGGGCCATGGCCCCGCGGGTCAGGAGGCGGCGGTGGAGGCCATGCTGGCCCAGCCGCGCGCCATTGCCGAGGTGGAAGCGCGCCACCGGGTCGATGTTGCCCATGCCGGTGTTGGGGCGGGTCAGGTACTCGGCGGCCAGCCGCATCAGCGGGCCGCGCAGCGCCGCCTCGCGCGCCGGGTCGCGCCACCACTCGCCCTCGGCCACCTGCTCCAGCAGCGCGGCGGTGGAGAGGGGCCCGGCCTCGGCCACGCTCTCCTCCTGCGCGGGCGGCAGCAGGGCGGCCAGCGCGCCCCGCTCCTCCGGGGTGAGGGCCTGGCCATCGCGGTCCAGCCGGCGCTTCAGCCAGCGGCGGAAGCCCGGCACGGGCGAGAGGGTGGAGAAGTGCTTCAGCCCCGGCAGGTCGGCCTTCAGCTCCTCCACCACCTGCTTGATCAGGAAGTTGCCGAAGGAGATGCCGCGCAGCCCCTCCTGGCAGTTGGAGATGGAGTAGAAGATGGCGGTGTCGAACCCGGCGGGCGGCTGCGGCGCCGGGTCGCGGCTGAGCGCCAGCAGCGGCTGGATGGCGCCGGCCAGCCCCTTCACCAGCGCCACCTCGACGAAGATCAGCGGCTCGCCCGGCAGGGCGCGATGGAAGAAGCCGAAGCAGCGCCGGTCCGGCGCGAGGCGGCGGCGGAGGTCCTCCCAGCCCTGGATCTCGTGCACCGCCTCGTAGCGGATCAGCTTCTCCAGGATGGCGGCGGGGGTGTCCCAGTCGATCCGGCGCAGTTCCAGGAAGCCGCGGTTGAACCAGGAGGTGAAGAGGTGGCGCAGGTCGGAATCCAGCGGCTTCAGCGCCGGCTCGCGCTTCAGCCCGGCCAGCAGCTCGGTGCGCAGCGCCACCAGCGCGGCGGTGCCGCCGGGCGCCATGTTCATCCGCCGCAGCAGCTCCTGGCGCGGCGGCTCGGCGCATTCGAACAGCGCCATGGCGCGCTCGGCCGAGGGCTCGGCCAGGTAGGCCTCGGCGGCGGCGCGCAGGCTCTCCTGGTCGGGCAGGAAGTTGCCGGCGAGGAAATGGCGGAAGGCGGCGCGGTCGCCCGCCTCCAGCGTGCCCAGCACCTGCAGCAGCTCGCGCGCCACGGCCGCGCCGGAGGCCTCGCCCCGCTCGGAGAGCAGCGCCATGGCCAGCAGCCGCGCGCGGTCCAGCGGCGGGGTGGCGGCGCCGGGCACGTCGGCATAGGGCCGGCCGCGATCGGCGATCCCGGACCAGAGCCGCTCGATCCAGGTGCGCGCGCCAAGGGTGATGGACAGCGCCATGGAACTTCCTCCCGCATAGCGGGGCGTGCTACCCGCAGCCCCAGGCCACCCAGTAGAGCGCAGGCCAGGCGGCACGGGAACCGGAAATTATGCGGCGCCCCGTTCCGCATGAACTTTTGTATGCAAAACTCCGCGGATCAGTTCGCTTCGCCCACAATTTCCCGGAGATCACCCTGCATGAAGCGCGCCAGCGCGGCGCTGGCGGAAAGCATGTGCGCCCGCATCAGCTGCGCCGCCTCGTCCCCTGCCCCGCGCAGCATACGCTCCAGCACCGCTTGGTGCTCGGCATAGGATTGCTCGATGCGCCGGTCGCCCCGGTACTGGGCGCGGCGATAGGGGGCCAGGCGCTGCCGCAGCCCCGCCGCGTGCTCGGCCAGCACGCCGTTGTGGGTGCCGCGGTAGATCAGCTCGTGGAAGCCCTGGTTGTAGGCATCATAGGCCGCCAGCGCCCCGGGCCGCTCCTCCGGGCAGGGGTGGAAGCCGGCCTGGAGCGCCTGGAGGGCGAAGCGCTCGGTGGCCGTCATCCGCCAGGTGGCGAAGCGGGCGCACATCGCCTCCGTCTCGGCCAGCAGCTCGAACAGTTCGCCCAGCCGCTCCAGCGAGACCCGCGCCACCCGGGCGCCCCGGCGCGGCGTGATCTCCACCATGCCCTGCGCCGCCAGCTCGCGCAGCGCCTCGCGCACCGGGGTTCGGGAGGCGCCGAAGCGCCCGGCCAGCGCGCCCTCGTCGATCTCGCTGCCGGGCGGCAGGCGGCCGGCGGT
>NZ_JCACVY010000169.1:0-9640 GCF_058833935.1 Roseomonas sp. TS2
GATGGCGGCGAACCCCGGCCACGGCGCGGCCGGCGTGCGGTTCGACGTGGTGCTGGTGGACGGGGCCGGACGGATGCGGCGCATCGCCGATGCCTTCCGGCAGGAAAGCTAGGCGCCGCCTCAGGGCACCAGCCGCACCGCCGCGATGATGACGATGGCCTGGGCGTAGGGATATTCGTCGGTCATGGTCAGGCTGACCTGGGCGCCGTAGCCCTGCGGCGTGATGGCGTCCAGCCGCTGCGCCGCGCCGCCGGTGAGGCGCAGCGAGGGCTGGCCGGTGGAGAGGTTCACCACCCCGAGGTCGCGCCAGAACACGCCCGCCCGGAAGCCGGTGCCGAGCGCCTTGGAGGCCGCCTCCTTGGCGGCGAAACGCTTGGCATAGGTGGCGGCGCGCAGCTTGGGCGTGCGCGATTCCGCCTTCTTGCGCTCCAGCGGGGTGAAGACCCGGTCGAGGAAGCGGTCGCCGTAGCGCTCGATGGAGCGCTCGATGCGGCGGATGTCGACGATGTCGTTGCCGAGGCCGATGATCATGCCAAGGCTTTAGAGCAGAATCCCGCTAGGCAAAATCACCTCCGGGACAGCTCAGCGCTTGCGCACGAACTCCGTGCGCAGCACCAGCCCCTTGATGCTCTCATGCTTGCAGTCGATCTCGTCCGGGTCGTCGGTCAGGCGGATCGAGCGGATGACGGTGCCCTGCTTCAGCGTCTGGTTGGCACCCTTCACCTTCAGGTCCTTGATGAGGGTGACGGAATCGCCATCGGCCAGCAGGTTGCCCGCCGCGTCGCGCGGCTGCGGCCGGGCCGCCTCGGCGGCGGCGGCCAGCTCGGCAGCCGGGCGCCACTCGCCGGTGGCCTCGTCATAGACATACTCGTCGCTGCTCTCGGCCATGGCCGGCTCTCCCGCGGATAAGGCGCGGGTTTTCCCCCCGCCGGGGGAGGCCGGCAAGGGGTCTCAGCCCTTGCTGCGCTCCACCTGGATGATGCCGGGGCAGGCGCGCAGCGCCGCCACCACGTTGGAGAGGTGGCGCAGGTCGCTCACCTCCAGGTCCACCACCACCTCGGCATAGTCCGGCGCGCGGTGGGCGAAGCGGAGGTTGTGCAGCTTGCCGTTCTGCTTGGCGATGACGACCGTCATGGCGGCGATGGCCGAGTCCTCATTGGCCGTCACCACGTCCAGCCGGCCGAGATGGGCGCCGCCCGAGCCGGCCTCATAGTCCCAGTCGATGTCGAGGAAGCGCTCGGGCGTGGCGGAGAAGGCCTCGAGGTTGTGGCAGTCATGCTTGTGCACCGTCACCCCCTTGCCGGTGGAGACGATGCCGACGATGCGGTCCCCCGGCACGGGGTGGCAGCAGCCGGCGAACTGCACCGCCATGCCGGCGACCAGGCCGGTGATGCCGGAGCTGGCCTCCCGCCGCCGCTCGGGGCGCATGACGGTGGCGCCGGGCTTGCCGCGGGCGCGGGCCAGCGGCAGGTGGTCCATCGGCCGCGGCGGGCCGCGCAGCTCGGGGATGGCGGCGTGCAGCACCTCCCGCGCCGAGAGGTTGCCGTTGCCGACGGCGACGCACAGCTCCTCGAAGCCTGGCTGCTTGAAGGCCTTGAGGGCGGGTTCCAGCAGCTTCTCGGAGAATTCCAGCCCCTCCTGCCGGAAGGCCTTGGCGATGGCGCTGCGCCCCTGCTCCTGGAACTCCGTGCGCTGCCGCGCCATGACGAAGCGCTTGATGCGCGCCTTCGCCTTGCCGGTGACGACGAAGCGCTCCCAGGCCGGGTTCGGCGTGCCGCCGCGCGCGGTGATGATCTCGACCTGGTCGCCATTCTCCAGCTGGTGGCGGAGCGGCACGATGCGGCCGTTGATCTTGGCGCCGACGCAGGCATCGCCCACCTGGCTGTGCACTTGGTAGGCGAAGTCGATCGGCGTGGCGCCGCGCGGCAGGGCGATCAGGTCGCCCTTCGGCGTGAAGCAGAACACCTGGTCCTGGTGCAGGGCGAGCTTGGTGTGCTCCAGGAACTCCCCCGGCTCGGCGGCGGATTCGAGGATCTCCAGCAGCTCGCGCACCCAGGGGTAGCGGCGCTGCTTCGGCGCCTCGGCCGTGGGGCTGCCGCCCTGCTTGTACATCCAGTGCGCGGCCACGCCGTATTCGGCGATCTCGTGCATGTCCGGCGTGCGGATCTGCACCTCGATCTTGGCGTTGCGCCGCTCCGGCACCGTCACGCCGGTGTGCAGCGACTGATAGCCATTGGGCTTGGGCGTCGAGATGTAGTCCTTGAAGCGCCCGGGCACCACGCGGTAGGCGGAGTGGATGGCGCCCAGCGCCGCGTAGCAGTTCGCCTTGTCCGTGGTGACGACGCGGAAGGCCATGATGTCCGAGAGCTGCTCGAACTCCACCTTCTTCTCGTGCATCTTCATCCAGATCGAGTAGGGCGATTTCTCGCGCCCCGTCACCTCGACCACCGGCACCTCCGCCTCCCGCAGCCTGGCCTTGAGGTCGGTGGCGACGTCGTCGATCAGGTCGGCGCCCTGGCCGCGCAGGAAGGCGAGGCGGGCGGTGATGGTCTGGTAGGCATCCGGCTGCAATTCCCGGAAGGAGAGGGATTGCAGCTCGGTCTTCACCGCGTCCATGCCGATGCGCTCGGCCAGCGGCGCGTAGATCTCCATCGTCTCGCGGGCGATGCGGGCGCGGCTCTCCGGCTTCGGCTTGAAGTGCAGCGTGCGCATGTTGTGCAGCCGGTCCGCCAGCTTCACCAGCAGCACGCGGATGTCCTCGCTCATGGCGAGGACGAGCTTGCGGAAGTTCTCCGCCTGCTTGGTGCGCTCCGATTGCAGCTCCAGCCGCGTCAGCTTGGTTACGCCGTCGATCAGCCGGGCGATGTCGGCGCCGAAGCGCTTCTCCAGCTCCGGCAGGCCGAAGCTGGTGTCCTCCACCACGTCGTGCAGCAGGGCGGTGGCGATGGTGGCGGTATCCAGCCGGTAGCCGGCCAGGATGCCGGCCACGGCCAGCGGATGGGTGATGTAGGGGTCGCCATTCTCCCGCGCCTGGGAGGCGTGCGCGGTGGCGGCGATGTTGTAGGCGGATTCCAGCAGCGCCACATCGGCGCGCGGATCATAGGCGGCGACCCGCCGGGCCAGCTCGGTGCCCGGCGTCTCCACCGGGGGCGGCGGCGCCGGCACGGCGATGGCGGGGCCGGATGGCAGCCCCTCGGGCGCACGCGGCGCCGGGTTGAAGCTCGGCCCGGCGCCGGGTTTCAAGTGCGCCCCCGGCTCAGCGGCGGCCGCCGCCGCCGCCGAGCTCGGCGGCAATCGCCGCCTCGATGTCGTCGGGCGAGAGATCCTCGAGGCCGGCGCCCTCGGGCGAGTTGTCCTCGCTCACATCCATCACGCCGAAGATGTTCTCGTCGGTGGCGATGAGGTCGATCACCTCCTCCTCCACCGGCTCCGGCTCCGGCGCGCGCAGCAGGGACTTCACGAGGTCCTCGTGCAGCGCGTCCAGCTCCACCGTCTCGTCGGCGATCTCGCGCAGGGCAACGACGGGGTTCTTGTCGTTGTCCCGGTCGACCGTCAGCTCCTCGCCCCGGCTGATGTTGCGGGCGCGCTGCGCGGCGATCAGGACCAGCTCGAAGCGGTTCGGGATCTTCAGGATGCAGTCTTCGACCGTGACGCGGGCCATGGGCGGCCTCCAACTCAAAATCTGTGCTGAACGCCTGAGATAGCCACCGCATCCGCGAATAGCAAGCTTCTGGCGCCTTTGTGCGCCGCGCGGCTGGCGTGGCGGCCGCGTCAGAGCGGCCGCATCGGCGCCGCCGGCAGTTCCGCCAGCAGCGCTTCCACGCTGCGGCCGAGGCGCGGATGCACCCAGCCCGGCGCCACCTCGTCCAGCGGCTCCAGCACGAAGCGGCGCAGATGCGCGCGCGGGTGCGGCAGCACCGGGTCCGGCGCGTCGCGCACCGTCTCCCCCATGGCCCCCATGGCGATGATGTCGAGGTCCAGGGTACGCGGGGCGTTGGGGTAGGGGCGCTGGCGGCCGGCCGCCTGCTCCAGCGCCTGCAGCGCCGCCAGCAGCGCCGCGGGGTCCAGGCCGCCGGCGCAGCGCGCCACGCCGTTCACATACCAGGGCGCGCCGGGCAGGGGCGGCTCCGGCGCCGTCTCCCACCAGCGCGAGACGGCCTCCAGCCGCAGGCCGGGAATGCCGTCCAGCGCCGCCGCGGCGGCCTCGCAGGTGGCGCGCGGGGCGCGGCCATCCGTGCCGGGGAGGTTGGCGCCGAGCGCGATCAGGATCATGCGGGGGGTTCCGGCCGGGCGTTGCGGCGCCCCCATGCCACGGAAGCGCGCCGCCATGGAAGGGTGCCCTGCCGCGTCAGGCGGCCCGCACCTGGTCGCGCCCGCCATGCTTGGCGGCATAGAGGGCCGCGTCGGCCCGGTGGATCAGCGCCTCGAGCGACTCGCCGCGCTGCCAGGCGGCGACGCCGCCGCTCACCGTCACCACCAGGCGGCCACCCTCCCAGGACACCGGGTTCTCCGCCTGGGCGGCGCGGATCCGCTCGGCGATGGCGCGGCCCCCCGACGCATCGCAGCCCGGCACCAGCAGCATGATCTCCTCGCCGCCATGCCGGCCCAGCAGGTCCTGCGGCCGGCAGAGGCGGGCGGCCAGCCGGCAGAAGCCGACCAGCGCCGCATCCCCCGCATTGTGGCCATGGGTGTCGTTGAGCTGCTTGAAGCGGTCGAGGTCGAACAGCACGAGGGCGAAGCCGGGGCCGCCATGCTCCGCCTCCGCCAGGATCTGCGCCGCCCGCTCGGCGAAGCGGCGGCGGTTGAGCAGGCCGGTCAGCGGGTCGGTGCCGGCCAGCCGGTCCAGGCGGCGGTTGGCGGCGCGCAGCTCGCGGGTGCGCTCATCCACCAGCCGGGTCAGCTCACGCTGGCGGTGGCGCAGATAGGCGGTGCGGCCCTGCACCAGCCCCATCACCGCCAGCCCGCAGACCATCAGCGCCAACAGGCCGAACCAAGTGCTCTCGAACCAGCGCGGCGGCACAGCCAGGACCAGCGAGGTCTCGGCCGCGGGGCCGGCGCCCACGGGTCCGGTCCAGGCGCGCACCTGCAGGCGGTGCAGGCCGGGCGGCAGACGCTCGAAATGTGCGGCGGGGTCCTCCGGGTTGGCCTCGGTCCATTCCTGGTCGAGGTCGGCGAGGCGGTAGGCGTAGCGCGTGCCGGCGGGGGCGTGGAAGTCGAGCAGGGCGAAGTCCACCCGCAGCCGCCGCACGCCTGTGGGCAGGTCGAGCCGCGTGCCGGCGGTGGGGGCGAGGCCTGGCGGCATCGCGTGGCCATCCAGCGCCATGCCGGTGAAGCCGATGCGCGGCGGCGGGCGGGGCTGCTCGGCCCGCCCGGGCAGCACGATGGAAAGGCCGCCCAGCCCGCCGAACAGCAGCTCGCCCCCCGGCGCCCGGGCGGCGGAGCGTGGCAGATAGGTGCGCACCCGCACCCCGTCGCGCATGGTCAGCACGCGGGCCGGCCCGCCATCGGCCGGGATCATCGTCAGGCCCCGGGCGGTGGAGGCCCAGATCCGGCCCTTCGCGTCCGGCAGCAGGGCGGCCACGCTGTTGTCGCTCAGCCCCTGGCGGGTGGTCAGGGTGCGGAAGCGCGGCGCCTCGCCCGGCGGCGGCGGCCAGCTGCCGACCACCCCCACCCCGCCGCCGAAGGTGCCGACCCAGATCCGCCCCCGCGCATCGGCCAGCACGGAGCCGATGTTGTCGTGCGGCAGGCTGTCGGGCCGGCCGGGGTCGTGCCGCAGGGTGATGGGCTCGGCACTGCCGGATAATGAGGCGGAAGGCGGAAAGAGGCTGAGCCCCCCCGCCGTGCCAACCCAGGTGCCGGCGGCGCCGATCTGGTCGATGCCGTGCACCGGCGTGTCGGCCAGGCCGCTGTCCGGCGTGATGCCGCGCTGCCAGCGGCGCAGCACCCGCCCCGCCGCGTCCAGCCGGAGCATCCCCTCCTGGGTGCCCACCAGCAGCCCGTCGCCATCCCGTGCCAGCGCGTTCACCACCTCGCCCTCCAGGGCGGGAATGGCGGAGGGCGTGACCTCCAGGCTGCGGCCGTCGATGCGCGCCACGCCGCGGGCGCCCGCCAGCACGCTGCCATCCGGCAGCGGCAGTAGCGCCTGCACCTCGCGCGCCGTCTGCGGGTCTTCCAGCTGCAGCCGGTGCAGCGCGCCCGTGGCGGGGTCCAGCACGTCGATGCGGCCCTGGCCGAGGCCCAGCCAGGCGCGGCCCTGCCGGTCCACCGCCACGCTGTGGACGTTCTGGTCCGAGAGGGTGAGCGGCGACAGGGGCGAGGGCAGCACGGAGAGCACGGCCCGCGCCTGGGTGTCGTGCCGGTTCACGCCGCGCTCGGTGGCGATCCACACATTGCCCGAGCGGTCCCGCAGCATCGCCCGCACCGCGTCGCCGGAGGGCGAGACGGGCAGGGCGGGGTCGTGCTGGATCAGGGTGGGGGCGTGCTCGCCATCCACCGCGATGATGCCGATGCCGTCGGTGGCGGCCCAGAGGAGGCCGGGGCTGGGTTCCAGCAGGGCGGTGATGGTGCGGCCGCCCGCCTGGCCCTGGCGGCCGGACAAGCCGGGGCGGGAATGCACCACGCCGTCCTCGACCCGGCCCAGGCCGCTGCGGCCCGTGCCGAACCACAGCCGCCCCGCCGCGTCCTGCAGCAGCGACCACACCGCGTCCTCCGCCATCTCGCGCGCCAGGGCGGTCTCGGCCTCCAGCGGGCGGAAGATGGCCTTGTCCGGCAGGCGGCGGCGCAGCCCGGCGCCGCTGCCCACCCAGAGTGTCCCGTCCGCCTCCTCCAGCACCGAGAGGGCGCTGAGCTGCGGCCAGCCGGGTACGGGCTCTATGCGTTCGGCGCCGGCCGGCCAATGGGCCAGCCCGGCCTCACTGGCCACCCAGGCGCCGCCGTCGCGCGCGGGGGCGAGGGCGAGGATGCGGCTCCAGCCCGGTGCCCTGTCCGGCGGCTCAATGACGATGAAGGCGTCCGTGTTGGGGTCGAAGCGCGCCAGTCCGCCGGCATGGGTGCCGACGAGCAGCCCGCCATCCGGCAGGGCGAGCAGCGCCCGCACATGGTTGTCCGGCAATCTGTCGCTCTCGCCCGGCCGCGCCACATAGGGCTGCACGCGGTAGCCGTCATGCCGGGCGAGACCCCCCAGCGTGCCGATCCAGATCGCTCCCTGGCGGTCCTGCGTCAGGGCGGTGGCGGTCTCGTAGGGCAGGCGGCGGGCGGCCGCGATCGGCTCGAACACCCGGGTGGCGAAAGCCTCCCAGTGCGAGGCGGCGGCGGCCGGCGCGAGCCCGGAAAGGGCCAGAGCCGCGAGCAGACAGCCCACCAGCCGCAGCGGGACGCTGCGCGGCAAGGTATGGAACCCGAGACGGCCGGCCGGCTAGCGCCGCCCGGCGAACTCCGGATTGAGGCGCAGCGCGTCCGTCGTGTCGAAATCGCGCAGCACGGCGTCGTCCGCCATTTCCACCTCCACCACGCGGTCAGCGTATTTGCCGGCCAGATGGCGGGCTCCCACATCACCCGTGATCTGCATCATTTCCGGAAGAAACTCCCGCGACCAGAGCATTGGATTACCCTGTTTCCCGCGGAAGGTGGGCATCACGATAGCGCGGCCCTCCTCCGGGTCGAAGGCGGCGAGCAGCCGGTCGAGCATCGGGCCGGTGATCAGCGGCATGTCGCCCAGGCAGATGAGCACCCCCTCCGCCTCCGGCGGAAGCGCGGCGAGCCCGGCCTTCAGCGAGGCGGAGAGGCCCTCGGCATAATCCTCCGTCTGGGCGATCAGCACGGGGCGGCCGGCCAGCGCCTCCTCCACCCGCTCGCGCTCGTAGCCGGTGACGGCGATGACCGGCCGGGCGCGGCTGTCCAGCACGTTGGCGACGACGCGCGCCACCATGGGCACGCCCTTGTTGTCCGGCACCAGCAGCTTGTTGAGCGGCGCCATGCGGCGGGAGCGGCCGGCGGCCAGCACCAGCGCCGCCACCTGCCGCGGCCGGCGCGGCGCGGCGCCGGTGGGGGCGTTGCGCGGCGCCGCCTCGCGCGGCAGCGGCCGTGCCTCAATCTCCTTCAGCAGCCCGCCGACGCCCATGCCGGCGATCTCCCGGCCCCCCACCGGCAGGCCGGCGAAGAGGCGCTGCAACACCCAGTCGAAGCCGTTGAGCTTGGGGCTGCGGGCGCAGCCGGGCAGCACCAGGGCCGGGATGGTGCCGATGCGGCCGAGGCAGAGCAGGTTGCCGGGATCGACCGGCATGCCGAAATGCTCGATCCGCCCGCCGGCGCGGACGATGGCGGCGGGGCCGACATCGCGGCGGTCCACCACCGCCGATGCGCCGGCGATCAGCAGCATCTCCGCCCCCGCGCGCTTCAGCCGGGCCAGCGCCTCGGCGATGGCGGCCTCCTCGTGGCGGCAGCGCTCGGGCGGCAGGAGCTGGCCGGCGAGGCCCGCGATGCGCGCCTCGGTCGCCTCCACGGCGCCTTCCATGATGCTTTCCTTGAGGCCGGGCAGCTCGGTCAGCACCAGCCCCACCTTCAGCGGGCGGAAGGGATGGATGGCCAGCGCCTGGCCGGAGCGCGCCACGGCCTCGGCCACCTGCAGCACGCCGCCCGGCACGGCGAAGGGGATGACCTTCACCGTGGCCAGCATCTCCCGCGCCGAGACGGGGGTGTGGTTGGGCAGGGTGGCGAGCGTCAGGCTCTCATCCAGCGCGTTGAGGCGGTTGACCAGCGCCTCGTTCACCACCAGCAGCCCGGCGGCGTCGGCCTGCAGGTTCACCCGGCCGGTGGCGGCGCGGGTGCGGGCCAGCAGCGGCCCCATCAGCGCCTCGCCGATGCGGTGGGCGGCCTCGTTCTCCGGCACGTCGCCGCTCTCCAGCCGGGCGGCGATCACCTCCCGCTTGCCGGCCTCGCGCAGCGCGGCGATGGCCTCGGCATCCAGCACCGTGCCCTTCTTCAGCACCCGGCCGGGCAGGCGCAGCGTGTGGGCGAGCACGGCGCCCTGGGCGTCGTCGAGCGGCGTGGGGCCGAACTGCATGGCTTGGGCCTATCGGTCGGCGAGGGCGGCGCCGCGGCGGCGGGCGACGATCTCGGCCATGATGGAAAGGGCGATCTCGGGCGCCGTGACGGCACCGATGGACAGGCCCACGGGGGCGGCGATGCGCGCCATGGCCTCCTCCGGCAGCCCGGCCTCGGCCAGCCGCGCCACGCGCTTGGCATGGGTGCGCCGGCTGCCCAGCGCGCCGATGTAGAAGGCGGGGCTGCGCAGCGCCACCTCCAGCGCCGGGTCGTCCAGCTTCGGGTCGTGGGTGAGGGTGACCACGGCGGTGCGGGTGTCGGGGGCCAGGGCCTGCATCGCCTCGTCCGGCCATTCGTCGACCAGCGTCACGCCGCCGCCGAAGCGTTCCTCGGTGGCGAAGGCGCGGCGCGGGTCGACCACGGTGACGGCGAAGCCCAGGCCCAGCGCCATCGGCACCAGCGCCTGCGCCACATGCACCGCCCCCACCACGATCAGCCGCAGCCGCGGGTTGTGCGGCTGGATGAACCAGGGCGCGCCCTCATGCGCCAGGCTGGTGGCGGCGTCGGCGGCCAGCGCGGCCTCGGCGGCAGCGGCGAG